>JANXYE010000308.1 GCA_025350285.1 Chloroflexota bacterium | reverse complement strand
GAGGGCGGCGAGCAAGTCGCTTCGGTGAAACTCGGAATTGAAGGCGACGCCATCGGCAACGGCGGCCGAGAGGTAGTTCAACTGCCCGAACCAGGAGTTGAACTTCGTGCCCCGGACGCGGGGGTAGGTGAACTGGCTGGTGTGCGCGCGGAGGCCGTCCACGAACGCGCGGTGGCTGCCGCCGTAAAACGGTTCGACGAAGAGGCCACGGGGCACGACTCCTCGGACGCGAACCGCGCGCTACGTTTTGGGGGCGGGCGCCTTCGCCGGGTCTTTCACTTCAGTGACGACCATCGTGATGATAAGAGAGACGACCGCGATGCCGAGGAGGATGGCGGCGAAGATCGTCATGACGTTTCTGGCGGTGTCGTGGCCCGTCGAGATCGACCCACGCCAGGCGTTGAAGACCGTCAGCACGATCACCACGAAGAGAAAACCGGCGGGCCAGATGATGCTCGTGATTTTGCCGCGAGCGACCATGTAGGCGAGCGAAACGCCGCCAATCGCGAGCAGAGGGGTGGCCGTGGGCACTACCCACTCGCGGTGGCTGGACCAGCTGGCCCGCGTCTGGAAAGCGAGCGCCATCGCCCCCATCGCGAACAGAACCCCCAGCGCTAGCGGCAGGTAGCGTTTCACGAGATCCGTCGGGGACCAGGCGGGGGCGGCGGGGATGTGGCCGCGGGCGTGCAGGTAGTCGCCAATCTTCGCGGCTTCGCTAGGGGCGGGTGCAGTGAAGTCGGCCATGATGGCGATTTTCGCGGCCCGCCCCGCTTCCTGCAAGAGTGGCTGGTTGTTGGTTTTTGGAACTTGGTTGTTGGAGCGCCCGGAACGCCCGCGGGAATTCGTCGCCGCGCCGCCAAAACCAAGTTCCAACAACCACGAACCAACAACCAGCCACTACGCCGCTTCACCGCTGAACGCTTGCTGCTCTTTGCGGCGAAGCGGCTGCGACTCTTCGGCGTCGCGGAGGACGTCCGTCGCGTAAAGGTTCTCCATGTCGTACTGGTGGATGCGTGCGGTGACCGGGACTTCGAGCATCCGGTGGCCATCCGAAACGGCGATGCTGCCGGGGACGCGCTGTAGGTAGATGAAGGCGTCGTCGTAGCGGCACTCGTTCAGCATGACGCAGAAGCGAGTGCCCGAAAGGTGAGCGATGAAGTCCGATGTCCGGGTGAAGCGCTTGAGCACCTGTGAAAGGCCGCGCAGCGCTCGCGAGGCAAACTCGGCGCCACGGCGTTCGGTGATCTCTTCGAAGGTGTCCATCGAAAGGATGATGAGGACGAAGGGGACCCCGCTGGAGCGCGCTCGCGGCATTTCGCGGCGCAGTTCGGAGAGCAGATAGTTGCGGTTGGGCAGGTTGTCGAGCTCGCTCAGGTAGGCCGAGCCATGCAACCGCGTCATGGCGCGAGAAAGGCGGCGGCTCCCCAGCCACTGGCCGAGAAAAAGCTGAGCGTTCACGGCAAAGAAGAGCACCACCAGGACGCCGAAGACGACGCCGTTCGCCGTGTTCGGGTCGTCCCGCGTGGTCGATCCCTGGAATCCAATGATGCCTACCCAACCGAAGATAGCGATCAGACGGATGAGTTGCTTTCGCGTGGCGGAGCGCGCGGCGGCGTTCGACTCAGGGACAGCGACCGTTTCCACAAAGAACTCCGATTCCGCTAGTAACTGAATCGGCCGCTTTCGCCCCCAACATCAGGTTTTCGGCGATCTTTTGATCGCGAAAGTGACGGACGGGTGAATGTCGCCGGGCGAAGACGAGCCGTGCTATCGCGAAGCCGGTTCGGGCGTTCGCGCGTCGGCCCTGCTGGCGGCGGTGGGGCGGCGGGGGGCGCAGCTGAGGGCGAGGATGAGCCCGAGGATAGCGAACCCGACGCAGACCAGGAGCGCATCGCTGTACGCGACCGGTTCCCCCGAGAACAGCGGGTCGAGCGCATCCGTCGCGGACTCTCGGCTGCGCAGGATGGCGCCGACGAGCGCGACTGAAATCGCGCCGCCGAGGAAGTAGACGAGGTTATAGGTGCCTGAGCCGAGGCCAGCCAGCCGCGCCGGGAGGACGCCCGTGGCGGTCGTAATAACGGCCGCGTTCACCATGCCATAGCCGGCCGCCACCGCGACATACAGCGCCGCGATGCCCGCCGGCCGCCAACCAACTCCGGCTACATGGAACACGACCACGCCCGCGAGCAGGATAGCGGCGCCCCAGCAGAGCAGGAATCGCGCGCCGACACGGTTGAGCAGTGCGCCCCCTGCCATGCCGAGCGCCGCTATCGCTAGCGCCCCGGGCACCAGGTAGAGGCCCGTTTCAATCGCCCCGATGCCGTAATACTTCGCCAGCAGCAGGGGAATGACCGTAAGCACGGCGAAGTGCCCGCCCTGCACCGTAAGCCCGAGCACCGAGAGGCCCCAGAAGCGCCCGTTCGCGGCGATTTCGCGGTGGATGAACGGGTCGCGCGCCGTTCGCATTCGTACCACGAGCAGCACGGCAAGTGGGATCGCGGTGATAAGCCCGGCGACCCCGAGCGGGTCACCCACATCCCGCGGCAGCCGGTTGAGAGCGAGGATCGCCCCGGTCACCGCCCCGACGATGAGGACCGCGCCGGCGTAGTCGAACGTCAGGTCGCGGCTGCCCGGGAGCCCGGGGATGTAACGCGCGGCAAACGGCAGGAGCACCGCCCCGCCGGCGCCCATCGCCAGGAACGGGCCGTGCCAACCCGCAACGCTCGT
>JANXYE010000258.1 GCA_025350285.1 Chloroflexota bacterium | reverse complement strand
CGAACTTCGGCGGGCGGATGTCGGGGCGGCGGACGCCCTGGGAGGGGTCCGCCCCCCGCGGCGAGGGTGCAAGCAGAAGAGATGCGGTGGTCAAGGGAACTCCTCGTTTCAGCGGCGTTAGGCGGCGTTGACGGCCGGGGCCTCGGTGAGCAGGCCGATCAGCCGCTCCTTCAGGTCGGGGTAGGCCGGGTGGTGGAGGATCGAGCGTTTGTCGCGCGGGCGGGGGATCGGAATATCGACGATCTCGCGGATCCTCGCCCGTGGCCCGTTGCTCATCACCACGACCCGGTCGCTCAGGTAGATCGCCTCGTCGATGTCGTGCGTCACCATCACGACGGTTTCGGTGTTCTGGTCGAACGTCCAAAGCCGCACGAGTTCTTCGTGGAGGGCCGCGCGGGTGAGTGCATCGAGCGCCCCGAACGGTTCGTCCAGAAGGAGGAGCCGCGGGACGATCGCGAACGCGCGGGCGACGGCCGTGCGCTGACGCATGCCGCCAGAAAGCTCTCCCGGGTGCTTGTGACGGTGTTCCCAGAGGCCCACAACGCGCAGGACCCGCTCGACGCGCTCGCGCTTTTCCTGGGTTTCCGAGGGCCCCCGGCCCGGGAAGACCGAATCGATGGCTTCATAGACGTTCCGGTAGACGGAAAGCCAGGGCAGGAGCGCGTGTTGCTGGAATACTACTCCGCGGTCCGGCCCGGGGCCGGTGATCTGCCGGCCATCGAGCGTGACAAGCCCGGCGGTTGGGCGGGCGAGGCCGGCGATCATGTTCAGGAGCGTTGACTTGCCGCATCCCGAGTGGCCGATGAGCGAGACGAATTCACCTTTGTTGATTGAGAGATTGATGCCAGCAACGGCGGTGTAGCCCTTGAAGGCCATGGTCACCTCGCGCAGTTCGAGGTACGGGCTTTCCATCAGACTACCTCCGTGTAGGTGAACCGCGCGGCGAAGAAGGCGAAGGCGCGATCGAGAATGAGGCCGATGATGCCGATCAGGAGGATGGCCGAGAGCACCTGCTCCAGGTTGAGGGCGTTCCAGCTGTCCCAGACGTAGAAGCCGATGCCGGTCCCCCGGAGAGCATCTCGGCGGCCACGATCACGAGCCAGGCGATGCCCATCGACAGCCGCAGGCCCGAAATGATGTGGGGCAGGCTGTGGGGCAGAACGATCCGCGTGAGAAATCTCCAGCGGCCGAATTGGAAGACGCGAGCGACGTTCTTGTGGCTTTCGGGAATGCTCCCCACGCCGAAGGCCGTGTTGATGACCGTCGGCCAGAGCGACGTGATGAACACGACGAAGATGGCGGCGTGCGCGGTCGATTGAAGCGCAACGAGGCCGATTGGGAACCACGCGAGCGGGGACACCGGCCGCAGCACCTGCACCACCGGATCGAAGAAGCGCCGAAACAGGGGGCTGACGCCGAGCAGGATGCCGAGCGGCACGGCCACGGCGGAGCCCAGGGCGAACCCGATAAAGACTCGTTGCAGCGAGGCGAAGATCTGGAGGCCGATGCCCTTGTCGTTCGGACCATTGTCATACAACGGGTCGCTCACCAATCGCCAGAAGGTGCCCATTGTGGCAAGCGGGCCCGGGAGGTCCTGCTCGTAGACGGAGGCGAGCGCCCAGATACAGCCGAGGATGAGCGCGCCGCCGCCAAGCGAGAGCACACCCGAGCCTACGCGCCTTGCGGCCGCCGCTGGCCGCTCCCACGACGGTATACCTAGTCCCCCGGCGAACAGACGTCCGCGGCTGCTGGTGTCGGAAACGATGCTCATGCGACTCCTCCGTACTGCTTCAGGTAGGCGGCGGGGTTGGCCGGGTCGAATGTCGCCTGGTCGAGTGCGAGGGTGATTGGCGCCATGTCGTCTTCCGGCAGCGGGATCGACATCTCGCTCGCGACCTCTCGGTAGAGGTCCGACAGCACGAGCTTCTGGGTAATTGCGGCGATGTCCGGGAGCTGCGGGAGGTAACCGAAGCGCACGTACTGCGTCATAAACCAGGCCGCGTAGCTTTTGCGCGGGAAGTTCACCTGGCCATCGCGGTGGAACGCCATCGAGTCGTCGGTGTAGACGTGTTCACCCAGGCCCTTGCCGAGGGTGTAACGCCCTTCCAGCCGCGCATCAATGACATCGGAAGGCGCGTTGACGTACGCCTGTTGGCCGATGGTCTTCGCCACCTGCGCCTTGTTCTTCGGGTCGTCGATGTACTTCGAGGTCTCAATGATGGCGCGCATCACGAGCTTCAGGTCGCCCCGGCGCTTCCCGGCGAATTCGCTGTTGACGCCCAACGACTTTTCCGGGTGGTGCTTCCAGATGTCCTGGCTGGCTAAGGCGGTGAAGCCGATCCCTTCCTTTACGGCGACTCCGTTCCAGGGCTCGCCCACGCAATAGCCATCCATCGCGTTGACCTTCATGTTCGCGACCATCTGGGGCGGGGGGATCGTGATGATCTTGACGGTCTTCTGGCTGACCCCGGCGGCCGCGAGCCAGTAGCGCAACCAGAGGTCGTGGGTGCCGCCGGGGAAGGTCATGGCGAACGTCGCCTCACGCTTCGCCTTCACCGCCTCAACCGCGGGCTTCACTTTTTCCAGCGTGCGGAAGCCGACAGCGCCGCCAAAGTCGTCGTTCGCGAGCGTGATCGCCTGGCCGTTCTGATTGAGCATCATGGCGATCTGGATCTCTTTGCCGGCCGGGCCGCCGATGCCGGTGTACACCGAAAATGGCATGCCGAAGAGCATGTGCGCCGCCTGCAAGTCGCCCGTCAACAATCCGTCACGCAGGGCCGCCCAGGACGACTGCTTCACGACATCGACATTCAGCCCGTACTGCTTGAACAGGCCAAGTTCTTGGGCCATCACGCAGCTCGCGCAGTCCGTGAGGGCGATGAAGCCGATCTTGATCTTCTCGTTGCTTGTTGCCTTGAGGATCGGCGTAGCGGCCGCGCTGGAAGTACTCGTTGCGGTCGCTGGGGCCGTGGCGCTCGCTTTCGGCGCGTCGTCGTCGTCGCCGCCACACGCCGCGAACAGCGCCGGGCTGGCGGCTATCGCTCCGGAGACGCCGAGCGCCGTGATGAAGGATCTTCTGCGCATGGGTACCTGCCTTCGAGTTGAATGGGCTTCAGGAGATGGCCATGACCGTATTGGGCGTTTCTTCCGCCGGGGCTGGCGGTTGGCCGATGAACGGCGGTAGCGCGACGGTTTGCTGGAAGCGATCGCGCACGAGCGCTTCCACGAGCACCGGCAGGTGGCGCCAGTGCACGCCCTCCAGAACCTTCTTTGCGAGACGGGCGTCCCGGCCCAGCTTGCCGCCGACGTAGACTTCGACCGATTCATCAACATGGCTGCCGAGGCGGATATTCGCGCCCTGCAGTCCGATGTCGGCGACGTGGTGCTTGCCACAGGCGTGCACGCACCCCGAGACATGGATGCGCGTGCCCCTCGGCACCTGCACACCTCGACGTTCGAGTTCGGCCGCCAACTGGTAGGCGTGCTTCTTCGTATCGATAAGCGAGAAATGGCAGTAGTCGTTGCCTGTACAGGCGAC
>JANXYE010000106.1 GCA_025350285.1 Chloroflexota bacterium | reverse complement strand
CGTCGCCAACGCCGGGATCTGGCGGCCCACCCTCTGCGCGACCGATAGCTGGGAGAAGGCGGTGCAGGACTGGGACGACGTCGTCAACACGAACCTGCGCGGTGTCTTTCTCGCCGGGCGGGCGGCTATTCCGCACCTCATCGCCCGCGGCGGCGGCCACATCATCAACATCGCGACCGACCACATCTACCCGCCCCCCGGCTCCGCCACCGGCGGCGGAACGCGTATGGATGTCTACGACAGCTCGAAGTTTGGGATCAACGGGCTAACAGGCGCCTGGTCGAAGGCGCTCAAGCAGCACGGCATCCGCGTGAACGCCCTCTGCATGGACGCGACCGATTCGATGATGGTGCGTGGCGCCGTCGGCCGCTCACCGACCCCCGAAATGCTCGACCTCTGGATGACGCCAGACCAGATGGCGAACCTCGGGCTCGACCTCATTCGCGAGGGTCCACAGGGCCGCAGCGGCGAGAACATCGGCGCATGGCTCAACCACGAAGTGAAGCTCCCGCCGGTCGCCACCGTCCTGCCCTCGCGCCATCCGTGAGCCGCGACCCAACGGCCAACGGCCAATGGCGGCCATCAGGCCCGGTCGCCGTAGCCCACGGGTTCGCCGCCGTCGATCATGACGTTCTCCTCGACGATGACGCTCCAGCGGGTGCTGAGGTCGAAGAGGTTCACTTCGTCGGCAAGCACCAGCTTGAGTTCCTCGGAGCGGCCAGAGCGCCGCATGTCATCGGCTGTGAGAAACCACGACTCGGCGAAGCCGTCGTACGGCAGCTCGCGGCCGCTGCCACCGAGCTCGGCCAGGTGGTTGATGACGTAGCGATGGATGCCGGGCACCTTACGGGCCTTATCGGCGTGGGGGCCAAGCCAGTAGGCCTTGAACTCGGCCATGGTCATGCCGGGCTTGCGTTTCGCCCCAAAGATCATCTTGTACACGTGTCACCGTCCTAAAGTTCGCGTGTCGAACCCTACTGCCATCGCCACCCGCGCGACAACCTCGTCCAACTCGGCAGCGCTGAGGACGCCGATCCGCCCGCGGAACCTGCCTAGCGAGACCCCCCGGATCTGTGTTACGTCGGCTGCGGAATCATTCGCGAGACCGTTCGCCGAAGTTGCCGCAACGCGGATCTTGTTGCCCTGGTGTTCAAACTTGTCCTGCCAAGTCACGAGCGGGACGATGGTCCGAATCGGCAGATGACGGAATTCATGGACCGTGAGCACGACCGCAGGCCGGGTCTTCCGGACTTCGACGCCAACTGTCGGATCGAGGTCCACCCACCAGATTTCGGCGCGCTCCGGACCCGCACTACTCATCTTCGTCTTCCGGCCAATCCGAGAGCGTCCCCGCTTCCCAGATGAGGAACTCTTCCATATCGGTCTCCGGCGGCCAGCGTTTCCAAACCTCGCCCTGTTCTTCGGGGCTCATGTCCAGCATCTCCCGCCACGACGGCGGCAACGGTCGTAGTCGCCACGGGATCGGAGGCGGCGTGTCCCGCATCGAGCCGAGCCAGCCTTCGGCCTGCTCTTCCGAGAGCTGCTGCACGCATTCGAGGAGCGCTTCTTTTGCTGTCACGATCTGAGTATACAGCCCCGTCCGCGAGGCCTACACCCCGTGAAAGGCGGCTACACGCCCGAGCGCCGCGGCCGCGCGTTCGAAGCTCAGGAACACTGGCAATTGGCGTTCGTTGAACTTGTGCAGGACGGAACCCACGTACTCCATCTCGTGCGCGGGATGGAGCACCAACAAGAAAGGCTTCTCCGTCTTCTCGGAGAACGCCTTGATCGCGTCCAGCATCTGGTCCAGGGTCTCCGGCTTCGCTTTCCACTGGCGGGCGGCAAACATCGCCGAAAGTTCCATCGCGAAGCAGTGGACGTTCGGGTCCGCATCGACAATCGAAAGGATGCGTTCGAGCGTCTCGACCTTGCCCTGTATGGTGCCGCCCATGTCCAGTGGGTTCTGGTAGCTGCCGCCGATGACGTTGAAGAACGACGACAGTTCGGCGTAGGTCGCGTCGCTAAAGCGCGGCACAACGAAACCGGCCTTGGCGAACGCGTCCGTGATCGAAACCGACTGGCCGCCCGTTTGCGCCAACAGCGCCAATCCGCGCCCAGTGGGCCGCTTCGCCATCGTCAGGGCGCGCATCGTATCGACCGTTTCGTCCAGGTTGTTCGTGACGATCGCGCCGCACTGCCGCATCATGCCCTCCCAGATTGCCTGAGGAGCCGCAAGCGAACCCGTGTGGGACGCCGTCGCGCGGGCGCCAGCCGCGGTCTGGCCACCCTTCCAGACGACCACTGGCTTGCGCTTGCAGGCCTCTTTCAGGACCTCGAAGAAGCGCCGGCCGTCGCGGGCGCCTTCGACGTACATGCCGATGACATCCGTCTCTTCGTCCTGCATCAGGTAGTCCACGTAGTCGCTCACGTCCAGGACGACGGCATTTCCGAAGCTGGCGCAGCGGCTGAGGTGCATGCCGTTGGCGTTGGCGACGAGGCTAAACATAATGCCGTGCGTCCCGGATTGCGAGAGGAACCCGATGCGGCCATCGTCGGCGATTGGCGCGTCGTTGTTGAAGCGCACGCCCACCTTCGGCAAGTAGAGGCCCATGCAGTTCGGGCCCACGAGGTTGAAGTTGGCCTCTTTCGCCATTTCGACGAGCTGGGCCTGGAGTTTGATACCGAGCTCCTCGCCCGTCTCGGCGAACCCGGAGGTGAAGAACCCGGCCCCGTTCGCCTTGTTGGCGATGAGATCCTTCAGGACGTAGGGCGCAACCTGGCGTGGTACCGCGACTACGGCGTAGTCGA
>JANXYE010000081.1 GCA_025350285.1 Chloroflexota bacterium | reverse complement strand
GCTCTCCGGCCGCCGCGTCGGCTACGTGGAATCCACCCTGGCCGGCGCTGAGCCTGCCGTGGCGCGACGATTCTCTGAAGCGCTGGACACGATGGAACGCGCGGGGGCAGTCGTGACGCTGCTCGCCCAGCCAACCGCGGAAGACTTCGCCCTGGCAAACGCGGCCGGGATGATCGTGAGCCGTTCCGAGGCTGCGCAGTTTCACCGCGAGAGCGGCACGAACCTGGAATCCTGTATTCCGGAAGTTCGCGATCAACTGCGCCAGGCCATGGAACTCAGCGCCATGGACTACATCCGCGCGTTGCGCCTGCGCGGGCAACTGCGCGAACGGTTGGCAACAGCTTTTTCCGCTATCGATGTCCTCGCGATGCCGACCAGCAAGGTCGTCGCTCCGCTCCGTTCCGAAGCAGGCGACTACCTCCTCGTCCTGTCCGAAAACTGCATCCCCTGGAGCCTCGTGAATTTCCCGGCGATTAGCGTGCACATGGGTCAGGCGGCTGGATTGCCGTGCGGGATACAGTTCGTTGCCGGCCCGGGAGAGGATAAGCTCCTGCTAGCCGTAGCATACGCATTCGAGCGGGTTGGCCCGAAACCCCCAATCTGGAGCTCCGGATGACCACTGAACTCCCCACTGGCGCCAGGGCCATCGGCCGAATCATGGGCAAGACCGCGGACGAAGCGTATGCCACGCTCTCCGGGATGTATGGCCCGGATATGGCCATGGAAGTCCTCAACATCGGCCATATCTGGGAGCGTCCTGCCCTCACACGCCGGGAACGGAGCTTTGTCGCGATCGCAGCACTCGTGGCCATGGGCACCAAAGACCGGCTGCGTATCCACGTCCAGGGCGCGTTGAACCACGGTGCGACGCCCGAGGAGATTCAGGAAGTCATCCTCACCATGATGATCTACGCGGGTCACGGTCGCGCAACCGAGGCGATGGAAGTGGCTCGCGAAGTCTTGAAAGCGGCACCAGCAGATCCTCAGGAGAGCGATGTTCGCCCGGCGAAGTCACCTTGAAGGCAAGCCTGGGCGGCCCGTGCGGAAACATGTTGGACTGGGCCTCCCGCTGCCCGGCCAGGGCCGCGGGCGTGCCACCCCGCCTCAGCAGGTTCCTGAGACCGGGCGTGACACGATCAGGCAATAGTGCCGCCACGAACGCGGGTCTCCCGGATCTTCCGTTGTCGCCGGGCCGCCCCCACACGATTGCTTGCGTCCAGCCGCCGGACTACAGTGGTCGGGTCGTTCGGGGTGGTCTGGGTGAGATACTCAGGCCTGAGAGCATACCCGCGGACCTGATCCGGGTAATACCGGCGTAGGGAAGGCGATGACACTGGCCAGGATGGCGGCTTCGCCTCCACAGCCCCAGTTTCACGTGCATCCGTTGGTTCAACTCTCTCCATTAGTGCGACGGTGGGAGTCGTCGTGGCAGAGAGAGCCAGCAGACTGGGTCGCCTTCACGTCATTACCGACGAAGTACTGCAGACCAGGCGTTCGCACGGCGAGCTTGCCACCCTGGCGATCGCCGGCGGCGCGGATGTCGTCCAGTACCGCGAGAAACGGCCGCTGGTCACCCGCGAGCTAATTGCCACCGCTTATGAGGTCGCCAGCGCTTGTGCGGCTGGCGGCGCCCTCTGCATTGTCGATGACCGTATCGATGTCGCCGCCGCCGTCGGCGCAGATGCGGTGCACCTTGGCCGAAACGACCTCCCGGTCGATGTTGCACGTCGGCTACTCGGCGCCTCGGCGTTAATCGGAGGAACGGCGAATAGCTTGGCCGAGGCCGAGTCCGTCTGGGCGACCTCAATCGACTACCTGGGCGTGGGCCCTGTCTTCGGGACCGCGTCGAAAGCAAATCCGGCTCCGGTGCTCGGCTTGGACGAGCTCCGGGCCATCACCGCCGCATGTCCAGTGCCGGTGATCGCCATCGGGAACATCTCCGCCGAAACGGTGGCCGCCGTCATGGATGCGGGCGCGCACGGTGTGGCGGTCCTTTCACGTGTGACCTGTGCGGACAGCCCCGCCGCGGCCGCACGCGAGTTTGCCGGGGCCATCGCCGCATGGCTGGCCGAGCGCCAGGCTGGCCGCCGATGAGTGCCATGGTCGGCGACTGCGACGTGGCCGTGATTGGAGCCGGAGTTGTCGGGCTGGCCTGTGCCTACGAACTCGCCGGGCTGGGCCTCCGGGTCACGGTCTTTGATCGCGGCGAGGCGGGTTCCGGGGCCTCGCGGCAAGCGGCCGGAATGCTCGCGCCAGCCTCCGAAGCCGAGGCTGAAGACCAAGCACTCGTCGCTCTCGCCGTAGAGAGCTGCAAGCGATACCCGGGCTGGGTGGCCGAACTGGAACACACGTCGCAGACGCGATGCGGCTATCGCACAGAAGGGAGCCTCCTTGTCGCCCTTCACCGCTCGCACCTCGAGGAGATCGACCGCCTCGCCCAGATACAGACGAGGCTGGGGCTCGCAACGACCGCTCTCACCCGAGACGAGATGCTCGCCAGGGAGTCGAATCTCTCTCCGCGCGTGATCGGCGGGCTGTTCGCCCCGGAAGATCGACAGATCAACCCACGCTGGCTGACGATTGCCCTACAGACGGCGCTTTGTTCAGTCGGTGGGACCATCGACTGCCACGCAGACGTTGCGCCCTCGCTTCAAGCCGGCCGCGTCGCAGGTGTCGAGGGCCGAGCAGGTGCCGAAGATGTCCATGTGCGCGCGGAGGTCGTGGTGCTTGCCGGGGGCGCGTGGAGCGGGAGTGCCTGGCCCGAGACAGCCGGTTCACTTCCGCTGCGGCCGGTCAAGGGCCAGATCCTGCGCCTGCGCGGGGCCGCCCTCATCGACCACGTCGTGCGCACTCCCGACATCTACCTCGTCCCACGCGAAGACGGCGAACTCGTGGTCGGCGCCACTTCCGAAGAGCAGGGATTCGACCCGGCCACCACTGCCGGGGCGGTCATGGATCTCCTCCGCCATGCCTGGCTGGCCGTACCCGGCGTGGCGGAGCTGGAACTCGCCGAGACGGGCGTGGGCTTTCGCCCCGCGCTGCGGGACAACCTGCCGGCAATCGGGCCGACGGGGATCGAGGGGCTTTACGCTGCTACAGGCCACTACCGGCACGGCGTCATGCTCGCCCCGATTACCGGCATGTTGATCGCAGAGATGGTCCGAGGTGGGCCGACACCCGCCTTGCTGAAACCGTTCGACCCCCGCCGCTTCGGTCAGCCCGCTGTCGCCACAGGGGTGGTGCCATGATCCGCATCAGGCTCAACGGAGAGGACCGCTCAATCGCCACGGCGTCTACCGTGCGCGTGCTGGTGGCCGAGGTGGCCGGAGACTCCACGGTGCGCGGTATCGCGGTGGCACGGAACGGCGAGGTCGTCCCGCGCGGCTCCTGGGATCAGGTCATTCTCGCCGGCGACGAGATCGAAATCGTGAAGGCCGTACAGGGAGGCTAGAGACATGGAAAACCAGGAAACATGGTCCATCGGCGCGCTTGTGCTGCGCTCGCGGGTGCTCCTGGGCACATCACGCTACCCGAGCATGCAGGTGATGCTCGACGCCCTTGATGCGTCGGGGACCGAGCTCGTCACGGTGGCCCTGCGGCGCGTCGGCCTGAACGGAAACGAAGGCGAGGGACTCTACGCCCAGCTCCGCGAACATGGCTACCATTTGCTTCCGAACACGGCCGGTTGTTACACCGCCCGCGAGGCGATCCTGACGGCCGAACTCGGGCGTGAGGCGCTCGAGACGAACCTCGTGAAGCTCGAGGTTATCGCCGACGACGAGACGCTCCTGCCAGATGCCGTCGAGTTGTTGAACGCCGCGGGCGACCTCGTCCGCCGCGGCTTTGTGGTGCTGCCCTACACGAATGATGACCCTGTCACAGCGCAGAAACTCGAAGACCTGGGCTGCGCGGCGGTCATGCCACTGGCGTCGCCAATTGGTTCGGGGCTGGGGATTCGCAACCCGCACAACCTGGAGCTCATCCGCGCTCGCGCCCGGGTGCCGGTTATCGTGGACGCCGGTCTCGGCACGGCGTCCGACATTGCGCTGGCGTTCGAACTTGGATGCGACGGCGTTCTGCTTAACTCGGCGGTCTCACGCGCTCAGGACCCCGTGCGTATGGCCCGGGCCGTACGGGCCGCGGCGTTCGGCGGGCGGGAAGCGTTCCTCGCCGGGCGCATGCCCCGTAAGTTTCTGGCCGAGGCTTCTTCTCCGATGAACGACCGCATTGCGCTTGGGTCGGTGCGATGATCATCGACCTCTATGTGATCGTGGAGCGCGGGATGTTCGATTCGGACGCGAAATGGCTGTCCGTCCTCCAGGGCCTCGCCGGGCTGGAAGTGCCCGGGCTCGCTCTGCAGGTGCGTACGAGACAGTGCCCGGGCGCCGACCATGAACGGCTCGCGCGCGACGCCGCGGCCTGCACGCGCGAAAGCCCGGTCCCGGTGCTCCTCAACGGCAGCGAACAGCTGGCCACTTCGCTCGGGTTCGCCGGAGTCCATTGGCCTGAGGCCGATATCCCGGCTCAGCGGTGCAAGGGAGGTCTGGCAGGCGCTTCCGTCCACTCCCTCCATGCCCTGCGGCGGGCGGAGGTCGCGGCAGCCGACTTCGCGGTTTTCGGAACGGTCTTCGCTGCCGGCTCCAAGCCAGTCGATGGTGTCGGCGTCTCTGCCCTGCGTGCGCTCGCCAGCGCGGCCGCTATCCCTTTGCTGGCTATTGGAGGGGTAACGCCGGAGCGCGTACGCGCGTGCTTGGTGGCGGGGGCAAGCGGCGTCGCCGCCGTCACGGGTGTCCTGCACGCGCGCGACCCAGCTGCCGCAGTTGCCGCATATGTTACCGCCCTGCGCGATGCGCAGAGTTCGATCCCACCACACCTCCCCTCCGCCGAACACCACCGTTCACCCAGGAAAGAGAGCCAAGATGGCGACCATTGACCGTTCCCCAAATTCGCCAATTTTCGCCAGCGCCTTCCCCGGCAGCCGCAAGGGCTACGCTCAAGGCCCTCGGCCAGGCATGCGTATCCCCGTCCGGGAAGTCTCTCTCAGCTTCCACGGGCCGCTTTGGGGAGGAGCCAAACCCGCCAGTCGCGCTCTACGACACGAGCGGGCCGTATACCGATACAGCGGCGGCGATCGACGTGCGAGAGGGACTTCCAGCCCTGCGGCGCATGTGGATTCTGGAGCGGGGAGACGTGAAGGAGTACGACGGCCGCGAGGCGAAGCCCACCGACGATGGGCTCCCGCGTGAGGTCGCGCTCGAGAACATGCAGGTCTTCCCCGGCCTTCGCCGCCGTCCGCTGCGCGCGAAGCCAGGACGCAATGTTTCCCAGCTCCACTACGCGCGCCGTGGACTCGTCACCCCCGAGATGGAGTTCATCGCCGTCCGCGAAGGCCTGGCGGCAGAGTTTGTACGCAGCGAGGTCGCCGCGGGCCGCGCAATTATCCCTTCCAACGTCAACCATCCCGAGAGCGAGCCAATGATCATCGGGCGGAACTTCCTCGTGAAGATTAACGCCAACATCGGCAACTCGGCGGTCGCTTCATCAATCGACGAGGAGGTCGAGAAGATGGTCTGGGCCACGCGCTGGGGAGCGGACACAGTCATGGACCTCTCCACCGGCCGCAACATCCACACCACGCGCGAATGGATCGTGCGCAACAGCCCGGTGCCCATCGGCACTGTGCCCATCTACCAGGCTCTCGAGAAAGTGAACGGCGAAGTCGAGGACCTCAACTGGCAGGTCTACCGCGACACGCTCATCGAACAGGCCGAACAGGGTGTGGACTACTTCACCATCCACGCCGGGGTACTCCTGCGCTATGTCCCGCTCACGGCGGCACGTGTGACCGGCATCGTCTCTCGAGGCGGTGCGATAATGGCCGGCTGGTGTCTCGCCCATCACCAGGAGAATTTCCTGTATACGCACTTCGAAGAGATCTGTGAGATCATGAAGACCTACGACATCGCGTTCTCCCTCGGCGACGGTCTCCGCCCCGGCTGCATCGCTGATGCCAACGACGAGGCACAGTTCAGCGAATTGCGCACCCTGGGCGAACTCACCGGCATCGCCTGGAGGCACGATGTCCAGGTGATGATCGAGGGTCCCGGCCACGTTCCGATGCACAAGATCAAGGAGAACATGGACCTCCAGCTGGAGGTTTGTCATGAAGCGCCGTTCTACACGCTCGGCCCTCTTACAACCGACATCGCGCCCGGTTACGACCACATCACTTCGGCTATCGGGGCGGCAATGATCGGCTGGTATGGGACCGCCATGCTCTGCTATGTCACGCCGAAGGAACACCTCGGCTTGCCAGACCGCGAAGACGTCAAGGAAGGCGTGATCACCTACAAGATCGCTGCCCACGCCGCCGACCTCGCGAAGGGCCACCCGGCGGCCCAGGCGTGGGACGATGCCCTTTCCAAGGCACGCTTCGAGTTCCGCTGGCAGGACCAGTTCAACCTCTCGCTTGACCCTGAGCGTGCCGCCAGCTTCCACGACGAAACGCTTCCGGCGGGACCCGCCAAGACCGCCCACTTCTGCTCCATGTGCGGCCCTCACTTCTGCAGCATGCGCATCACCCAGGATGTCCGCGAGTACGCACGTACCCACGGGATCACCGACGAGGATGCGCTGCCCCTGGGTCTTGAGGAGAAAGCGCGAGAGTTCCGGGCAGCCGGAGCGGCCATCTACCAGGCGCCTTGACCGTCCCACCGGTCCCACGCCGTCCGGGTGGACGGGCGAAGCCGACCAGCGGCCCGCGTCATAGGAGGACGGCGGAGAGGGGTGATTTCTCGTGACCACGATGCGATACCGCCGGGCTCTCACCATTGCCGGCTCCGACTCGGGTGGCGGAGCCGGGGTCCAGGCCGACCTGAAGACGTTCGCCGCCCTCGGCTGTTACGGCATGTCGGTGATCACCGCGCTGACCGCCCAGAACACGCGTGGAGTCACCGGAATTCTGCCGGTCGCTCCCGAATTCGTGGCCGCTCAGATTGACGCCGTGCTCTCCGACATCGGTGCGGACGCGATCAAGTTGGGGATGCTTCACAACGCGCAGACGATCGCGGTCGTCGCTCGGGCCGTTCAGCGTTGGGCCGGTCCGCCGCTTGTGCTTGACCCGGTCATGGTTGCGACCAGCGGCGACGCTCTCCTCGAAGCGGCGGCGGTCAACGCGCTGCGCCAGCTCTTGATGCCGCTTGCGACGATCGTCACCCCGAACCTCCCCGAAGCGACGATGCTCCTGGAGCGACCGGTCGTTGATCGCGGAGACATGGAGGCCGCCGCGCGCGACCTCGTCGGGCTCGGCGCGGGTGCGGTTCTCCTCAAGGGCGGGCACCTGCCTGACCCTGAGACGATAGCCGACGTGCTTGTCTGTCATTCGCCCGGCGGTAGCATCGAGGCGACATGGTTCGAGTCTCCCCGGATCGATACGCCCAACACGCACGGGACTGGCTGCACCCTTGCCGCCGCGATCGCTGCCTGTCTCGCTCGTGGCGCACCACTCGATCGGGCCGTCGCTGAAGCCCGGGAATACCTGCAAGGGGCACTCTTAGCGGGAGCGTCCTACGGGCTTGGGACCGGACACGGCCCGGTCCACCACTTCTACCGCCTTTGGAACACACCGGGCCGACAGGGAAGCTAACTATGGAATCGTTCACCGAGTCGCTGTGGGAAAGCATCGTTCCGATCTACACGGCGATCCTCGACCAGCCGTTTATCGCCGAGCTGACGCGGGGAACGCTCTCCCGTGAGCGCTTCGCCTTCTACATGAAGCAGGACGCGCTCTATCTGCGGGACTTCGCCCGCGCCCTGGCCCTGACCGGAGCGCGCGCAGGAGAGACTGAGCACCTGCAGTCGATGCTCGAATTTGCCCATGGCGCGGTCGTCGTTGAGCGAACGCTGCACGAAACCTACCTGCACGAGTTCAGCACGACCATCGATGTGGACCAGTCGCCGTCTTGCTTCGCTTATACGCAGTATCTCCTGGCAACAGCCACCACGGCGCCGTTCAACGAAGCGGCTGCCGCCCTCCTACCGTGCTTCTGGATCTACCAACGAGTGGGCCAGGCGATCTTCGAACGCTGCCGGGCTGGGCTGGCTTCCAACCCATACGCGCGCTGGATCCAGCAGTATTCCGGCGAAGCGTTCGCTGCCAGCGCCGCGCGTGCAATCGCGCTCGTCGACTCCGTCGCTCAGCAGGCCCCGAAGCATGAGTTGGAGGCCATGCGGCGGGCCTTCGTTCTCTCCGCTCGCCTGGAATGGATGTTTTGGGAGAGCGCCTACCGCCTCGAGTCGTGGCGGCCTTGAACGCGCGCGTCGGTGTCGGCGCCTGGTAGCAGGGCAAGACGCGAACCTGCGTGGCGTCTTCAGACGAGAGGGTATCGACTCCCTGGCCAGCCGCTTGCGGGCGGGCGTCGACACTAACCACGCATCGTGGAGCTGTCCGGACCGGCTTGTTAGAACGGCAGCCCGCGTAGGCCCCTGGCTCCCAATAGCGCTGAGATCTCATCGCTGTGCTAGAACCCAATCGCAGAAACCACACCGGGCGCTGTCATGGCGTGACAGTCTCTCCCCGTGATCGCCAAAGCCGTCGCAGTGGCGCGGGCGTGGAGTTCTAGCTAGTGTAGTGAATCACAATTTGCTCTCGCTTGAAGGCGGCCTCGCGCCTGTCTTGCGCCGTTCCTGCGGGCTGCGCGGAAACTAAAGCTAATTCGGACTCAGTACACTAGGAGTCTGTCGGTTTAATCCATAACTACGCACTTA
>JANXYE010000065.1 GCA_025350285.1 Chloroflexota bacterium | reverse complement strand
CAGGTACGAGATTGCCCAGTTCCCTGTTCCGCCGCGCTCCAGCACACTGGATCTTATGCAGTCTCGCCGCGCCGACGTGCGCAACCTCGCCATCATCGCCCATGTCGACCACGGGAAGACCACCCTGGTCGATGCCCTCCTCAAGCAATCACACGTCTTCCGTGAGAACGAGAACGTCGGCACCCTCATCCTCGATAGCAACGCTCTCGAGCGGGAGAAGGGGATCACGATCCTCGCGAAGAATGCCGCGGTCGACTACCACGGCATCCGTATCAACATCATCGATACCCCCGGCCACGCCGATTTCGGTGGCGAAGTCGAACGCGTGCTCAACATGGCCGACGGCTGCCTCCTCCTTATCGACGCGGTCGAAGGGCCGATGCCGCAAACGAAGTTCGTACTGCGCAAGGCCCTTCAACTCGGCCTCCACGCGATCGTCGTGATCAACAAGATCGACCGCCCCAACTCCCGCCTGGCCGAGGTGTTGGACGAAACGCAAAGCCTCTTCTTGGACCTTGCCACAGAGGACCACCAACTCGATTTCCGCGTCCTCTACGCCAACGCCCGGGATGGGTACGCGGCCCACGAACCGGGCCTCCAGAGCGGCTCGATGGAGCCGCTCTTCGAAACGATCATCCAACACATCCCCGGCCCCCTCTGCGATGAAGCCGCGCCCTTCCGCATGCTCGCGACCACCCTGGCCTACGACACTTACCGCGGCCGCACGGCCATTGGTCGGATCGTCGATGGCGTCATCCACCCCGCCGAAATGGTCACCCGCTGGAAGGCTGACGGCAGCACGACCTCCCACCGCGTGGCCCAGGTCTTCGGCTTCCAGGGCCTCGGCAAGAACGAAGTCACGGAGGGCCGGGCGGGCGACATCATCGCCCTCACCGGCATCCCGGACATCCTCATCGGCGAGACGATCGCCAACGCCGAAGCCGCCGAACAGCTCCCGCCGATCACAATCGAAGAGCCCGCGATGAAGATGACCTTCCGGATTAACGACTCCCCGTTCGCCGGCAAAGAGGGCCAGTTCGTCACCAGCCGCCATCTCCGCGAGCGCCTCTACCGCGAAGTGGAAACGAACGTCGCGCTGCGGGTCGAAGACGGAGAATCGGCGGACGCGTTCGTGGTCTGCGGCCGCGGCGAGCTGCATCTGGCCATCCTCGTCGAGACCATGCGCCGCGAAGGCTTCGAGTTCGCCGTCACGCGGCCGGAGGTCATCCTTCGACGCGGCGACGATGGCATCGAAGAGCCGTTCGAGAAGCTCTTCGTGGAGGCCCCCGAAACCGCCACCGGCTTCCTCATCGAAACGCTCTCGGGGCGTAAGGCCCAGATGGTCGGGATGCACACCGACCACGATGGCGACGTCCGCCTCGAATTCGAGATACCGACACGCGGCCTCATCGGGTTCCGGGACGTTTTCATCAGCGGCACGGCCGGCGAAGGGATCATGAACACCGAGTACCTCGGCTACCGGCGCTGGGCCGGCGACATCGCGCGAAGCCGTAGCGGCGCCCTCGTCGCGGCGGAGACGGGCACGGCGCTGAGCTTCGGGCTCGCCAATGCCCAGGAGCGCGGCATGCTCTTCATCTCCCCCGGCGAAGAGGTGTATGGCGGGATGGTCGTTGGGCTTCACGCCAAGGAGAGCGACCTCGACGTCAACGTCTGTAAGGCCAAGCAGCTCACGAACATCCGCAGTTCGACGAGCGACATCGCGGTCAAGCTCACACCACCTTCGCCGCCCAGCCTGGAGCGGAGCCTGTCCCTTATCGACATCGACGAGATGGTGGAAGTCACCCCGAAGACCATCCGCATTCGTAAGACGGAGCTGAACCCGAACCTGCGCGCCCGTGAGGCGAAGCGGGCGAAATTCGCGGCGATGGCCGCTTCGTAGCACGCCGCTCGCCCTACCGTCCTACTCGTGCGGCGCGCCTCCGCTAGACTGAGGCTCACTCGCAGGAGGCAACCCCAAGATGGCCCAGTACGTTTCGCTCGAACGCCCGCGCGAGGGCGTTGCGCTCGTCACGATGTCCAATCCCGCGATCAACAATCACGGCTCCTGGGCCGGGATCGGCGAACTCGCCACGACCATGAAGGAAGCGCGCGAGTCGGGCGCTCGCGTCACCGTGCTCGCCTCCGGCGTGCCGGGCCACTGGTTTGAACATGCCTGGCTCCAGGACCTCGCCGATGGGTTGGAGGGCAAGCCCACCACCGGCAACGGCATCGCCTGGTACAACGCCCTCTTCGAAATCGGCAAGACGGATGTCGTGACCATCGCCGCCGTCTCGGGCGACTGCTCCGGTGGCGGCGCCGAACTCGGCTGGGCCTGCGACCTGCGCATCGCCGAGGATCAGGCGCTGTTCGGCCAGCCCGAAGTCCAGATCGCCCTGACGACCGGCATCGGCGGCACAAGCAGGGTCGCTCGGCTCATCGGCCGTACGGCCGCGGCGGAACTCGTCATGCTCGGCCGCCCGATGACGGCGCGCCGCATCCACGAACTGGGTGGCGTGAACGAAGTCGTGCCAACAGGCACGTCGGTCGAGGTTGCCCTGCGCTGGGCCGATGAACTCGCCAGCCGCCCGGCCAAGGCCCTGGCCACGTTAAAGCAGATCCTCATCGGCAACGACGACCTGAATCTCACCGACGCCCTGGCGAACGAACAGCGGCTCTTCCAGTCCGTCGCCACTACGCCAGAAGCCGCCCGAACCATGCGTGGCATTCAGACGAGATTCGATGGGGGCGAAAGCATCCGCGGCGTCTATGGGTTGCCCCGCGACTTTTAGGCTCGTTATTGCCCGGCGCCGACGGCTAACGCCCGACGCCCCATAATGACGGCCACGACTCTCGACACAGGAACGTCCAATGCAACTCCCCTGGCGACTCAAGTTTGGCGTGTTCATGGCGCCCTTCCACCGGCTCGGCGACAACGTGGGCCTCGGCATCGAACGGGACATCCGCACGATCCAGTGGCTCGATGAGTTCCGCTGGGACGAAGCATGGGTGGGCGAGCACCACTCCGCCGGCTGGGAGACGATCTCCAGCCCTGAGGTTTTCATCGCCCACGCGGCCGCCGTGACGCGCACGATCAAGCTCGGCACCGGCGTCGTCTCGCTCCCCTACCAC
>JANXYE010000051.1 GCA_025350285.1 Chloroflexota bacterium | reverse complement strand
CATCTGACCGGTCAAGCCCGAGCAGACGAATCCTAGCCGCGACTGAAAGGAGCGGTCTTTGCGGCCGCTCGCGACTGGCGCGGGGGAGACGGCTCGTACGGCGGGTGTCGCCAAAGACCGCTCCGTATCCGTCGCGGCTATGATTGCAGCCTGACTTACGCCGGGCCGTGTCGCTGGTCCTGGCCGCGAGTGGCGAACGAGCGGTCCGTTCACGCCCGTGCCACGAGGTGAGGCGCTGTGCCGACAGACCGCCCTCGCCAAAAACCGCGCGGCGCCCTTACTTCGACGCCCACGGCCATCCGGCCATCCGGCCATCCGGCCATCCGGCCATCCGGCCAAAGACCATCCCTTCATGCGCTACCGCGCCAGCAGCCCTCCTCGCGCAAAACTTTGAATCGCAACCCCCGCGATTGAGACTTGACCGCGCCTCCGCTACGCTTCGCGCTATGCCCGATGCCTCGCTCCTCACCGAAGATGTTCGCGCCCTTATCGGCCGTACCTCCGAGCCGGTGCCACTGCGCATCTCCCGACGTGCCGTGTCCCGCACGATGGACCTCTACCGCGGCGACCACGATGTCGAACTTGCCGATGGCGACCCGGTGCCCGGCTACGTCCTCGCGGCGCTCGATTCCGAATCCGACGGCGTGCCGATGCCGGATCTGATGCCGAACAGCCTGCTCATCAGCAACGAATTCGAGTTCACGCGGCCGTTACGGCTCGGCGAAGAACTCGTCAGCCGGTCCCGCCTCGCCGATATCTCCGAGCGGTTCGGGGGGCAGTTCGGCTACAGCCTCTACTTTCGCAGCGATGTCGAGTTCAGTGACCCGGCGGGCGAAGTGGTAGCGCGCAGCGTGCGCACGATGATGCAGTACGACGTGGCCTCGGCCCGCGGAGGTGAGGCGTGAGTGTCACTTTCGAAACCATCAAGGAAGGCGACGAGCTACCGCCCTTCAGCCTCACGCCGGACCTCGGGCTGGTTATTCGCTACGCCATCCTTGGCGGCTGGAACCTGCCCGCGTTCTTCTACGACGCAGAAGCCGCGAAGGCGAACGGCATGCCCGGCCGGATGGTGCCCGGGCCGCTCAAGCTCGGGTTCCTCTACCGCGTGGTCGATGATTGGCTGGGCGGGACGGGCTTCGTCCGCCACGTCCGCGCCGCTCACCGCCGCCCGGACACCCAGGGCCGTGAGATCACGATCACCGGCAACGTCGCCCGCGTCTACGAAGCGGACGGGCAGCGGCGGGCCGATATCGAAATGTTCGTCGTGAACGAGGAGGGCCAGCCCTCCGTCCGCGGCTTCGCCAGCGTTCAATTCTTCTAACCTGGAGGCTCCAATGGACCCACAGGTACAGGCCCTGCTCGATATGATGGCGGCGCAATCCGCCAACGCCCCGAAAATGTGGGAGGTTCCACTCGCCGAGGCGCGTGCTGGCTTCGCCACCGGCTTTGCGATGTTCAATGCGGGCGCGCCCGAGATGGCGTCGATCACGGACCAGCAGATCCCTACGCCCGGCGGCGAGATGGGGGTGAAGACCTTCGTCCCGAAGGGCCAGGGGCCATTCCCGCTGCTCGTCTACATCCACGGCGGCGGATTCGTCATCGGCAACCCGGATTCCCATCTGCGGCTCTGCGCCGAGCTGGCCGAGGGGGCGAAGGTACTCGTCGTCAGCCTCGATTATCGCCTTGCGCCCGAGCACCCGGCCCCGGCGGCCCTCGAAGACTGCATTGCCGGCATCCGCTGGGCTGTCGAAAACGCGCCGGCGCTCGGTGGCAACGCCGCGAAGTTCGCAATCGGCGGCGATTCGGCCGGAGGCAACCTCACGGCCGCGAGCTGCCAGCGCCTGCGCGACACGGGCGGGCCGGCGCCGGCCTTCCAGCTCCTCATGTACGGCGCGTTCGATTTCGATATGTCGAAGCCGTCGATTGCGAAGAACAGCGAGGGCTTCGTCCTCGATCGCGCCTCCATGGACTGGTTCGTGGACCAGTACACGCCGGACCCTGCGCTGCGCCACGACCCATGCGTCTCCCCCGGCCTCGGGGATGTGACGGGTATGCCGCCCGCGCTGCTCCAGGTGGGCACGCTCGACCCGCTGCTCGACGACTCATTCCGCTACGCCAACAAGCTCGCGCTCGCGGGCGTGCCGATCGATCTGAAGGTCTATCCGGACATGCCGCACGGCTTCATGCAGATGTCGGCGGTCCTGGACACGGCGAAGCGCGCCGTCGCCGATGCCTGCGCCGCACTGAGGGTCGCACTCCACGGGTAGCCCTCATCCCCCGACCCACTTCTATGCGCGGGCGAGGGGAGCAGAGCCATGGGTTTTTCATCCGCCGTCCTGGCGTCAAGCCACGGGGTCTCCCGCGGCGTCGGGGGATGAGGGCTACCGGGCGTTGCCCACGATGCGGTGGTCGCCGGCCTTGCTGTCGTCCTTCACGTAGTCGATGACGGCCGCCGCTATCTCCTCGGGCTGGAGCATCTTCGTTGCCGCAATGGCGGGCGCGAGCCAGGGCGCTGGCGTCGTGCCGTCGCCGGTCTTGCCGATAATTGGGGTGTCCACCATGCCGGGGAGGACCGCGTTGACGCGCACCTTCTCAGTTTCGGCGAGCATCGCGCAGCTCTGTGTGAAGAGGACGACGGCCGCCTTGGTCGCGGCGTAAATCGGGTCCATGGGCATCGGGCCGAGGGCGGCGATGGAAGCGGTGTTCACGACCACCCCGCCGCCGCGCGCGCGCATGCGGGCGACGGCCTCGCGCGTGCCCATGATGACGCCCGCGACGTTCACGTTGATGACGAGCGCGATCTTCTCAAGGGAGGCGTCCGGCCAGTTGGGATTGCCGCCGGTCATGATGCCGGCGTTGTTATGGACAATGTCGATACCTCCATAGACGGCATCCACAGCATCGAACATCGCGCGCACACCGGCTGGCGTGGAAACGTCGGCTTTGATGAAGGAGGCCTTGCCCCCGGCGGCGGTGATCAGCCGCACGCTTTCGGCTCCCCCAGCCTCGTCCAGGTCGGCTACGGCGACCGAAGCGCCCTCTTTTGCGAGCGCGAGGGCGGTCGCGCGGCCAATTCCCGATGCCGCGCCAGTGACGAGGGCGATTTTCCCACCGATATTCATGATAGACACCTCCCAAGTGCCGCAGTTTAGCCGCCTCGTGCCGCTAAGCGCAGGGCGAAGGCGGGTTAGCACTCTTAACAGGAGAGTGCTAATTCACCACTGGCGCTCGGCGTGTGAACAATCTAAGGTGAATGAGCGTTCTCTTTATTGCGAGGTGTCCCGCCCCCGGACGCCAGGAAGGCACAGAAATGACTGAGACGCCCATCGGCCCCGGTGCATCCGGAATCAGCCTCAACAACATCAAGGTCTGCGCGCGTTGTAGCCTCCGCTACGACTGGCGGAAGTCCCCGAGCACGCTGAAGATGACCTACTGCGGATCGCTTTGCGAATTCGGTGACCTAGGCTTTACGCTCGATGCGTTGCTCCGGCTCGAGCGCGCTGAAGTGCAGCCCGCCGTGCCGGTCTAAACTAAACGGCCACTACCGGGGTCGCGCCCGCCGTCTCGACGGTGAGGTTCCCGCGTTCGCCCTCGCGGACGCGCTGAAAGTCGGCCACCGTCGTCGGCTGCGTGATCGGGCCATAGAGGTGCGGGCGGCGGAACGCCCCCCAGGTCTCTCGTTTGCGCCACCCGCGCATGGTCTCCAGGTCGAACTTGGCGACGTATACGCCTTCCTGAGCGCGCCCCTTCACCAGCCCCATGTCCCGCGTCTGCCCGTCCGCCGTGAAGCCCATGCCGTCGAATGCGACGGAGTGGCCGTTGCATTTCGGCGGCGGGTAGTTCGCCATCGCCAACCCGACCATGTTTTCGTAGGCACGCGCACGGAACTGCTCCAGGCGGTTCCGCTCGAGTTCGCAGGCGTTCGGCGTAAGGATGACCTCGGCCCCCATGAGCGTGAGCGTGCGTGCGCTCTCCGGGAACTCGCGGTCGAAGCAGATCATGGCGCCGACGGTCACGGGCCCGGCCTTCGTCTCCAGTTCGGCGACGCGGAAGCCATCGCCCGGCGTGCAGGCGCTCTCGCCGAGCGAAAACGCGCAGGTGTGGACCTTGGCGTAGGTGAACGCGATCTCTCCCTCGCGGTCGATAACGGACAGGGTGTTGCGCGGCCCTCCCGGCCATTCTTCCAGGTAGGTGATGGCGATCGCCATGCGCAGTTCGCGTGCGAGGTCGCGAAAGTGCGTTACGAATGGCCCGTCGCTCGGAACGGCGCTTTCGAGCCAGATCTCATAGGCGAGCTGGTCCTCCTCGCTGAACGGCGGCGGCGCGTCGTTCCAGTTGTCCGGGTGGCGCCAGATGTTCCCGGGATCCTGTTCGGCCCGGAAGAACTCGTAGCCGTTGCTCCACATCTCGGGGAAGAGGGCGAGGTCGGATCCGACGCTGGCCGCCTGCCGGCAGGCTGATTCGCCCTTTGCAAGGTTCGCGTGGATATCCGCCCCGCGAGGCGAGATCTGGAGCAGGGCAACGTCGAAGGTGGCCACAGTGGCCCTCCAAGAGAAATCGAAGTGTGCGAAGGGCGCTACTTGACCAGCGGCGTATCGTCCCGGTTCGCCCAGTCCTGCATGCTGCCGTCGTACACGCGGACGTTCTCGTAGCCCATCAGTTCGAGTGCGAACGCGGCGTGCGCCGCCCGGATGCCGCCCTGGCAGTAGGTGATCGTGGGGTTCTTGCGGTCGATCCCCGCGTCGTCCAGCAGCTTCTGGAGCTCGCCCGCCGGTAGGAAACGGCGGCTGTCATCTTTTGAGACGAAGTTTAGCCATTCGAGGTGCTTCGCGTTCGGGACGCGGCCGGTGCGGCGGTTCCCACGGGCGTTCGTGCCCGCCCATTCGCCATCTGTGCGCGCATCAAGCACGTTGCAGGCCGGGTCTGCGTGCTTCTCGATAAGGTATTCGGCCGAGGCGTACAGTTCGGGCCTGGGTTTCGCGGTGAAGCTCCCGGGCGTGGGCTTGGTCGCGTGGAAGGTGACTGGCCGGTTCTCAGTGAGCCAGCGATGCCAGCCGCCGTCCAGCACCTTTGCGTTCGAATGCCCGTAGTACTTGAGCACCCACCAGAGCCGCGAAGCGACGAGCGCGTTGTTGTCGTCGTAGGTCACGACGGTGGTGTCGGCGGAAACGCCGAGCTGGCTCATCACCTTTTCGAAGGCGGCCGGGGGCGTGACGAACGTCCCGTGGTCGCTGCCCGCCGCATCGTCTTCCTTGATATAGAAGTGGATTGGGAGCTGGATGGCGCCCGGGATGTGCGCCCGCCGGTAGGCCTCCACCGTCGCGCAATCGATGATGCGAACATTCGGGTCGTCCGCGTGGGCGGCAACCCAATCGGGTTCGACGAGCAGTTCGGGGTGGGCGTAATCCATAGTGGCGAGTTCCTCCTTCCGGGGAAGGACTGAGTTCCGAGTCATCGAATAGTACGTCACAGATGCTTCGCGAAGTATCCGAAGACCTTGCGTTCCTGGTCTTCGAGCCCTTTCTGGTCGCGAGGCATGTGGCGCTCCTCCGGGTAGACGAGCAATTCGTACTCCTTGCCCGCCGACGCTAGCGCGACGAGCAGCCGGGCCGTGTGGCGGAAGTGCACGTTCTCGTCGATCATCCCGTGGACGATGAGCAGTTTCCCGGCCAGGCCCTCGACGTGGGTCATCACGGAGGCCTCGCGGTACCCGTCGGGATTGTTCCGCGGCGTGCCCATGTAGCGTTCGGTGTAGGCGGTGTCGTACCCGTCCCACGAAGTCACCGGCGCCCCGGCGACGCCGACCGAGAAGACTTCGGGCGCCTTCGCCATGCACATGAGCGTCATGTAGCCGCCGTAACTCCAGCCGTACACGCCCACGCGGGAGGTATCGGCCCAGGCCCGGTTCGCGGTCAACCAGCGCACGCCGGCCACCTGGTCCCGTACTTCGACAGAACCCAGGTTTCGATTCAGGGCCGCTTCGAAGGCGAGCCCGCGATTGAACCCGCCACGGTTATCGACCTTGAGCACGCCGAAGCCCTGCTGCGAGAGGTATTGCGCGCGCAGATCGACGGTCGCGGACCAGTCGTCCGAGACGCGCTGGACGTGGGGGCCGCCGTAAACCGAGACGACCACGGGGTACCGCTGCCCGGGCTGCGGGTTCGCCGGGACGTAGAGCATCCCGAAGAGTTCGGTCCCATCCTCGG
>JANXYE010000491.1 GCA_025350285.1 Chloroflexota bacterium | reverse complement strand
GCTTCGTGGCCGAGGATGGCGGGCGCCGGGTACAGATAGTAGCCGTCTACGAAATGGAGATCGCTGTGGCAGACGCCCGTGGCGGCCGTCTTCACGATGATCTCGTGGGCCATCGGCTTGTCTATCTCGACGGACTCGATGGTGAGGGGCTGCTTGGGGCCGTGGAAGATGGCGGCTTTCATGGTGGTGCTCCTTCGGGCGCCCGCGATGGGCGCTGGCGGATTCGACCGGAAGCGCGAGGAGATGTGGGGGTTCAGCGATCGTAGTGGCGAGAGCAGTCTCGCAGGACCTTGCGGCCGTCGGGCATACGCTCGAACTCGATGCGGAGGCTGGAGCTAGCCGAGGCTGACCATAGCCCGGCTTTGTCGCCGTGAAGCTGATGGACTCGAAGCGATGGGTGGGTCTCAGACGTGTCGAGGAGGGCCAGCGCAGGCAGGAACCCCCGCCGATCGCTCGCGCCGAACTTCTTGTCCGCGAACGAAAGCAAAAAGTCGGCCGTCGCGACGAGGTTGGGAAACTCAAGCACCGGCGACGGCTGCGGCTACCGGGTCCGCGAAATACTTCGGGTTGCCGATGATTTCGTGGACGAAGTCGGGGTCCTCGACGAGGCGTTCCCAATCCTCCTTGCTGAGCTGATAGCCGGGGTGCTCGGGGTCGTAACGCTTCGACCGTTCCCGCCGCTCGGGGAGGAAGTAGTCCCAGTCTTCTTCGGGCACGGATTCGCCGGGGCGGAGTACCAGCGTGCCGCTGGCGGCATCGATTTCGACGGTCATCAGCACGGGGCCGTCGATCCCGAGGGCGCGCAGCATCTCTTCGGGGATCCAGACGCGGCCTTCTTTGTCCATCACGCTGTTCGTCATCACTGCTGCTCCTCGCCTCAGTATATCCCAGAGACCGGACGCCTATACTCAATTGCATGAAACGGAAGCTTGAAGAAGCGAAAGCCGAGGCCGCGCAGCGTGGCGTTGGCGGTTACGAACGGCACATCCTGCTTTGCGTCGGCCCGGATTGCTGTACTCCGGACGAGGGCGAGGCGGCCTGGGGGAAGCTGAAGAAGCGGGTAGCCCAGCTCAACTGTTCCTCAGATTCGGGGCGCATCTACCGGACGAAAGTGGGCTGTCTGCGGGTCTGCAAGCAGGGTCCGGTCGCCGTGATCTACCCGGAAGGCACGTGGTACGGAGCCCTCGGGCACGACGCTCTGGAGCGGGTTATCGACGAAGACCTGGGAAACGGCCGCGTGGTCGAAGAACTGGTGATCGGGCGCAATCCGTTGCCCGCGAAGTAGCGTGGTTTCCACGCGGGCCGCGGGCGCGCATGATGCGCGGTGCGGAGGGATGCGATGCGCGTCACACGATTCTTCACGGGCGCAGACAACGAAACGCACTTCGAAGAGCTGGAAATCCCGATGGAGACGGCCGGGGCGGCCGGGCGCTCCGAACGTATCAGCGTCGAAAACGTGATGTTCGTGGACATGAACCGGCCGGTGGGCGAGGCCGGCACGTACCACAACGCGCCCCAGCGTCAGCTCGTGGTCATGCTCTCCGGTGTGCACGAAGTGACGGTGGCCAGCGGCGAATCGCGACGGTGGGGGGCCGGCGAGGTCTTCCTGCCGGACGACACGACGGGGCACGGCCACCTGACCACGGTGATCGAACCGCCCGTCCGCTACCTGTTCATCAAGCTGCCAGACGATTTCGACGCGGGGGCTTATCGCGGCTGACCGCGTGCACGCCGAATGAACTCGTCCGGCGTGACGCCGACGGTGCGGACGATATCGCGGAGCGTGCCCTCTTTTATCGAACGATGATCCGGGATGGACGCGCTCTTCGTTACTCCATCCTTCTTGTAGATGTAGTGGTCGCCGTTGGTTCGGTCGTGTTCCTATCTCTGGGCCTCGGCCACCATCATCGCTTCTCGATCGCTGAAGCCACCGAGTCTGCCCATACCTAGCAGGGTGTTGAAAAACGCATTTGTCATAAAACGGTTCCCGTGCTTCCAGGTTCAGAAAAGCACGTTGAGTAATGTGTTCTTGTCGAGTCGCGCGAAATAGAGGGCTTAAATCAACACCCTGCCAGTGTAGTGAATCACAATTGGCTTGCGCTTGAAGTCGGCTGCGCGCCGGGGTGGCCGTCAGATTTTTGCGGAGGCTCAAGCATGGCGCGG
>JANXYE010000035.1 GCA_025350285.1 Chloroflexota bacterium | reverse complement strand
GTCATCGCGTAGGTCTTGCTGAACCCACCGATGAGGATAGTCCGGCCGTGTTGGCCGGGCAGCGTCGAGAAACAGGTGTGCACGCCGTCGTACGTGAGGCGGTCGTACAACTCGTCGCTAATCACGGCCAGGTCATGCCTGGCGGCGACTTCGCCGATGGCCATAAGATCCTCGCGGCCCATGACGGCCCCGGTCGGGTTCGACGGGTAGCCGAGCAGGATCGCCCGCGTTCGTGGCGTGATCCGCGATTCGACATCCTCCGGGAGGAGGCGGAAGTCGTTGGCCGCGTACGTCGGCACGGGCACGAACTTCGCGCCGGCCATGACTGTTGCGGGGAGGTAAGCGACGTACGAGGGGTCGGCGCAGAGCAGTTCGTCATCGGTATCGAGGATTGCGCGCATCGAGATGTCGAGCGCTTCGCTCGAACCGCTGGTGATCACGATCTCGGTGCGCGGGTCGTACTTTACGCCGTAGAGTCGGCAGAGATGCTCGCTCAGGCGCTCGCGGAGTTCCAGAAGCCCGTAGTTCGAAGTGTAGTGCGTGTCGCCGCGCTCGATCGAGGCGATGGCCGCCCGGTTGAACGGCTCGGGCGTCACGTAGTCGGGTTCGCCGATGCCGAGCGAGATCACGTCGTCGATCGTGCTCAGCAAGTCGAAGAACTTGCGGATGCCGCTGGCCGGTACGGCCTGGATGCGCCGTGAGATGAACCGTGCCGGATCTGCCACCTCGGTGGTCATGCCTTGCTCCTGTCAGCCACCGCGGGCGGCCACAAAAAAACCGCCATCGCGGCGGTATGTGGTCTCCCAAACGCTGGACTCCGCAACCGCCTGTTACCCGCGCGCCCGCGCGGCGGCAGCGGATGCGGCGCCGGTGGCAAGCAGGAACGAGGAAGTCGTGTGATCCATTAGTGCTCACTCTCGCGTGGCGCAATCGTAACGTCAAACGGAGTCGGTCCATCTCCTTGCTGTTCGGCCAACCGGGGCCGTTTGGTTCAGTCATGCGACCAGATGGGGCCGCCCCTTTCTCGCCACTCCTCATAGAAACCGCCGACTGGAGGTTGCCGAATTGATTCGCCGCCGCGTAAACCGCTTGACGCGGACTGATACGATCGCCGCGACGCGGGACTCGCCCCCGATCAGACGGAAACCGGAGGGAAGCGAAGAAGCGTTCAGGCAGCCGTATTGAAAGGGCTTCAAAATGCTCGCGAAGAATTGGATCGTTGGGATCGTCGTTGCGGCTTCCATCGCTGGAGCCGGGGTAGCGCTGGCCTTCCCGATCCGGGACAGCGAGCCCCTACAGGGAGGTGCGCTCCCAGAGATCGGCTCGGCTCAAACCACCACGGCTGAATCGGCGGGAATCCTCGCAAGCGTCGCTGGTGCTCGTTTCAGTGGGACCGGGAGTTTCGTTGACCTGACGCTCGACGCGAGCGCTCTGCGATTACCACCCGGTAGCGCCCTTCGCATTCCCGCGGAGGCGTTGAACGGAGGTACTCTTTTCGCCCTCGATCCGGTAAACGGCGTTGAGCTGCGGGACTCCCGCCGGACAATCGTGCGGCTGAAACCGCTGATTGAGGGCCAATCTCCGGTGCTGCACTTCAGCGCCGTTGATGTCCTTGAACCAGGTGTTGGCGCGAAGCGGCTCCAGGGCAACTGGACGCTCACAATCGAAGCGCCTCCAGACCTGGCGGCCCAACTACTCCGTACAGAATTGAAGCCCGGACCGGAGGTTTCGTCGCAGGGGGTAACGGTAAGGCCACTGGCCGCCGTCCGGTCAACGACGGAGGTGCTGGTCACGGTCGAAATCCTCGGCCCCCCGGGGATCGGCCACCTCATCTCGCCCCACCTCGTAGGGAGCGAACCGCGCATCTACGGCGCTCGCGTCGAAGGTCCCGAGAGTTCGATGCTGACCTTCTCGTTCCCACCGACCCCAGAGGGCAAGGCGCTCTCCATTGAAATGGGCCCCCTCATCGCCCCCGGAGAGAAAGGTGAATCCGCTCACCTGGACATCGCCCTGGGCGATTTGCTGGAGCGGCAGGGTGTCAAGGGCGCCTTCAAGGACGAGGCGGCGATTGATCAGCGGGACCTGATTGGCGCCAGCCCG
>JANXYE010000021.1 GCA_025350285.1 Chloroflexota bacterium | reverse complement strand
CTGGCGCGGCGAATCGGGATCGCGCACGAGTTCGTCGAGACGCACGAAATGGAGAACCCGGAGTACGTCGCCAACAGCCCGATGCGGTGCTTTCACTGCAAAGACGAGCTCTACGGCGTGCTCGGGGCCATCGCCGCTCGGGCCGGCGGAGCCACGATCGTCGATGGCACGAATGCGGACGACGTTGGCGACTGGCGCCCAGGGCGGAAGGCCGCGGCCCTGCACGGCGTCCGCAGCCCCCTGCTCGAACTCGGGATCGCGAAAGCCGAGATCCGGGAATGGTCGCAGGCGATGGGCCTGCCCACCTGGGACAAACCGGCGATGGCCTGCCTCGCCAGCCGCATCCCGCATGGCAGTCCAGTGACGGTCGAAGCGCTGGATCAGGTCGGCGCGGCGGAAGCGGTCCTGCGCTCATTCGGGCTGCGCCAGGTGCGCGTCCGCCACCACGGCGAGGTCGCCCGCATCGAGACAGACGCCGACGGCATGGCCCTCGCCTTCGCCCCGGAGAACCGTGATCGGGTCGTCGAACGCCTGCGCAACCTGGGCTTCAAACACGTCGCGCTAGACCTCGCCGGCTACCGCAGCGGGAGCATGAACGCGTAGCCCTCACCCCCCGGCCCCTCTCCCGACTTCGCGGGCGAGGGGAGACGGCCGCGTCGGCGAGTGGGTGCCGGTCGATGCCTCGCGACTTCGCGGGCGAAGGGAGACGAGGGACGGTGGCGTTCAGCGCCCGGGGATGCCCTACCGCGGTAGCTTCGGGCCCACTACCACGGTGTCGGCCCGGATCTTGCCGCTGGCCCTTTCGATTCCACCCTGCACCTGGACGCTGTGCCCAATGGCGGAGTCCCCGTTTCGCACGGCGATGACCGTCAGTCCGCTTTCGCCGAGGAAGATGCGCGTATCGGCCGTTACCACGATTGAGGCCGGGCCATTCCGCGTCTGAATCGAGAAGACGTTGCCGTCGCGGGCGGTGATGATGCCGTTCACCTTCAGCAGGCTCGGGCTCGCGGGCGCCGCCTGGGCGCCGGGCGGGGTCACCGTACCGCCCACACCCGCGGGGCGCGTCACGGGCGGCGGGGGCGCGCCCTGGTCCGTCACCTGGAGCGAGAAGACGCCCGCGACGAGCGCCGTCACGCTGACCTTCGCGCCAAGTGAGCGTTCCAGCTTGAGCAGGCGCTCAGCCGAACGGCCATCGACGATCACGAGGAAACTTTCGCCGCTATCCGTCTCGACCAGGACACGGGCGCGGACACCGTCTGGGGCGAGCGAAAACGTCACGACGTGGCCCTGCAGGCCGTCTTTAAGCTCTTTCAGCTCTTTGAACCTGAGCACCCTCGGCGCCGTGACCGCAGACGCCGCGGACGAGAGGGCCAGCGTGCGGGCGGCGATCAGGCGGTTGTTCACGACCAGACCGCCGACCAGCACCGTCGCTCCGGGCTTCACCGCCGAGAGGTCCGAGGCGTTCTGTTCATAGACGACGGAGGTCGAATCCGAGATGTCGATGTCGATCCCACCGAGCCCGGAATCGACGTGCACGGTTTGCTTGCCATTCTCGTTCGAAACGGAGGTGACGACACCCTGCACCTGGGCATAGTCGCCGGGCACAAGCGCGGCGGCCGTCTCTACGCCCTGAAAGAACACCTGGTTTCCGACGAGTCCACCCACCACTACGAGCGCGATGACGGCCATGGCCGCGAGGCTCAGCGAACGATGGGCAACAAGGATTCGGCTGAAGAAGCCCCGCTTCGGGCTCGTGACGAGGATCGCCGGGGCCGGCAGGGCGGCGGCCCGTTCGGACGCGATAAACCGTTCGAAGCGGGCCCGGGCGATGGGCATGGAGGCTCGCGCTTCACTGGCGGCAGTCTCGCCGGCCGTGCGCAGGCTTCCGGTGGCGGCGAGCATCTCTTCGAGTTCCGCCCGCTCGGCGGGGCTGGCATCCACCGGGATCCAGCCGGATTCGAGGGCAGCGTCGAGTAGTTCGTCGAAACGGTCGGTATCCATCAACCTGCCCTCCCTACCGGATATCCAGGCCCGGCGAGCGCGCGCTGCATTGCGGCAAGCGCGCGTCGCTGGAGGTTCTTCACGGCGTCTTCCGACCGGTCCATGAGAACCGCCGTATCGGCCACGGATTTATCGACCAGGAACCGCAATTGCAATACCTGCCGTTGGTCGCCGGTGAGCGCGTCCATCGCCTGCACCAGGTCGCCGCGAAGGTCGATGGAGTCGGCTTCGTCTGGTTCGGCAAAGTCCATCGTTTCGAGAAGCTCTTGCTCCGGCCCGCGGCGGACGAGCTTCTTGACCTGGTCGCGGGCGAGGTTGCGGGCGATGCCCATGAGCCAGCCTTCAATCGGGACCCCCCGGTAGTCGAACCGGTCGGCCCGGGCGTAGGCGATTTCGAACACCTGCGAGGCGATGTCCTCAGCTTCCGCGGAACCGCTGAGACGGTAGCGTACGAACCGGTAGACGGCGGACCAGTGCAGATCGAAGATGCGTGACCACGCCCCCGGGTCTCGTGCCACGGCAAGCCGGGCGAGTTCGGCGCTTTCGTTACGGCTCTCTGCCGCGGGGTCATCGGTCCCTACCTCGGTATCGCGCACGGCGGTTTCACTGTAGCTATGGCGCGAGAGTGGAGAAAGGTGACGGCCGCGAAACGCCCCCCGCTACCGGCTTCGCCCTAACGAACCGCGCGGCTACGTTCGGGCGGGGCCGGCGAGCTCGGGAGGCAGCAGGAATGTGCGGCATCGCCGGGATCTGGCGCGTCGACCGGGGGGACACTGGCGACCGGGAACGGATAGCCCGGATGGCGGATGTCCTGCGCCACCGCGGGCCGGACGATTTCGGCTACCTGCTGGCCGAAAGCGCGGGCAGCGGCATCCAGGCCGGACAGTCGCTGGCCGCGGCGTTCGTACCCGACCTGCTCCTCGCCAGCCGGCGCCTGAGCATCACCGACCTCTCGCCAGACGGGCGGCAGCCAATCTCGAACGAGGCGGGCGACATCTTTGTCGTGTTCAACGGCGCAATCCACAACTATGTCGAACTGCGCGCGGAACTCGAGGCGCGGGGCCACGTCTTCCACTCACGGACCGACACGGAAGTGATCGTGCACGCGTACGAAGCGTGGGGCGAAGAGTGCGCGCGGCGCTTCAACGGGATGTGGGCCTACGCCATCTGGGACCAGCGCAAGCGGCGGCTGGTGCTTTCGCGCGATCGCTTCGGGATCAAGCCCCTCTACGTTGCCTGGTCCGGCCGGACGCTCTACTTCGCCTCGGAAATGAAGGCGATCCTCGCGGCGGGCGAGGTGAAGGCGACGGCGGACCTCGCCGGGATCGCCCGGTACATCGCGGACGGTGAACTCGATGCGGCGCGGAGCACACTCTTCGCCGGGATCATGCCGGTGCGGGCGGCGCACAACGTGGTCATCTCTCGTGAAGGCGTGCGGGAGGCGCCATACTGGTCCTACCGCGACCGCTCGGGGAACTACGACTTCGCGCACCCGGAAGAGACGTTCCGCGAACTCCTGGGGGACTCTGTACGGCTGCGCCTGCGGGCCGATGTGCCGACCGCGATCATGATCAGCGGCGGGCTCGATTCGACGGCCATCGCCGCGATGGCTACCCGGCAGGGCACGCGACTCGCAGGCTTCACGGCCGTGTTTGGGAGCTTCGCCGCCGACGAGAGCCACTACGCGCGGGTGGCGGCGGAAGCATTCGGCCTGCCCTGGGAGCGCGTGGACTACCGCGGGGAGGACCTCGTCGCGAACCTCTCCGAGGTTGGCTGGCATGTTGAGGCGCCCTCCTACCATTCGCAGGTGTTGCCCCTCTGGCCGCTCCTCAAGGCCGTCGGCAGGGAGCACAAGGTCGTGCTCGAAGGGCAGGGCGCGGACGAACTGTTGGCCGGGTATCCGCGCTATCTGCGGCCCTACGTGCGCGACGAGCTCTCGTCCCTGCGTCCGGCAAACGCGCGCGCGACGGTGGAGCGGCTCGTCGCGGCCGCTCGGGCGTCGCGCGGGGCGGCGTTTGGCCCCCTGCCCGGATGGCTGCCCAGGCGGCGGGCGAACGGCGCCGAACTGGCGCACGAACGGATCCTCGGGCGCGAGCCGGCGGGGCTACTTGAGGCCTGGCGCCAGGGCCAGCCGCCAGCCGAAGGGAGCCCATTGCGGGGGAGGCTCGCGACCGCCCTCTGGCGGGACCACAGCCGGGCGCACCTCCCGGAGTTACTCAAGTTCGGGGACGCCATTTCGATGGCGCACTCGGTCGAAACGCGCCTGCCGTTCCTGGATCACCGGCTCGTGGAGTTCGGCTTCGGGCTGCCCACTGACTACAAGCTCCGGGGCCGGACCACGAAGTACCTCTTGCGGACCGCGCTGGCCGCGGACTTCCCGCCGGAGATCCTCGCTCGCCGGGAGAAGGTCGGCTTCCGCACGCCGCTCGGGCGCTGGATGAAGCGGGCGCGGACGGATATCCGCGAAGTCCTGGACTCGGCGGAGACGCGTCAACGCAGCCTTTTCTCCACGCCAGCGCTGCTCGACCTGATGGACCACGGGCGCCCAGGCGACCGGCGGCGGACGGAATTGCTCTTCCGCTGCCTTTCGGCCGAACTCTGGTACCGGCGGTTCATCGACGCCGACTCGCGGTGATGGCGCGGTACGGAACGGTAGCCGGGCAATCGGAGTGTCGTGCGTTGGACTTCGTCCCGCCGGCGGTTGAGACTCAGCAATACATTCAGGCAAGGAGATCATCCATGGCATCGACCGAGAAGCCCCGGCCCGCACCGGCCGCGCCGGGCTGGGTACAGGACCACCTCACGCGTTACGTCGAGACGGACGGCGCGGACGGCCACATGTTCAACGGCGCCCCGACGCTGCTCCTGACGACGACTGGCCGCCGCTCTGGCAACGACGTCACACAGCCGCTCATCTACGGGACGGATGGCGAGAGCTACCTCGTGGTCGCGTCCAAGGGTGGAGCGCCGGACCACCCGAAGTGGTATACGAACCTCGCAGCTCAACCCGAGGTCACCGTGCAGGTGCTTGGCGACAGGTTCGCCGCCCGCGCGCGGACGGCCACGGCGGAAGAGAAGCCGCGTCTCTGGCCGATCGTCGCGAAAGTCTGGCCGGCCTACAACGACTACCAGGCGAAGACCTCGCGGGAGATCCCGGTGGTCGTCATCGAGCGGGTGTAGCTCTCACCCACGCCCCCTCTGCCGCTCTGAAAATAGGAGTGGGCCGTGGTTGCGGTTCGTCGCGCTTGCCCCGTTGTTGCACCAGTCCGACGGGCCTACATTCGAATGGGGGCCGTCGTGACCGCAGCGCCGCATGACCATGAGGACGAACACGCGCACGACGGCGACGCCATGCATGGCCATGGCCCGGACAACCACGACGGCGAGCACGGCCACACCTCGGGGTTGCGCGGCTTCATCCGCGGTATCTTCCGCCCGCACAGCCACGACGCGGCCGATAGCGTCGATGACGCGCTGGCCGGTTCCGCCCAGGGCATCCGGGCGCTCAAGTTTTCGCTCGTGGGCATGGCCGTCACGGCGGCGCTCCAGCTCTGGGTCGTGCTTATCAGCGGGTCCATCGCTCTGCTCGCCGATACGGTGCACAACTTCGGCGATGCCCTCACGGCGATTCCCCTCTGGCTGGCATTCTCGCTCACCCGGCGGCCGGCCAACCGGCGATACACGTACGGCTACGGCCGCGCCGAGGACATCGCCGGCGTCTTCGTCGTCCTGATGATCGCCGCGTCCGCCGCCGTCGCCGCCTACGAGTCCATTCGGCGGCTCATCGACCCGCAAGGCGTCAGCGACCTCGGCTGGGTGGCTGCCGCCGGCGTCATCGGCTTCGCCGGCAATGAACTGGTCGCGCAGTACCGCATCCGTGTGGGCGGACGCATCGGCAGCGCGGCACTGGTCGCCGACGGCTACCACGCCAGGACGGACGGGTTGACTTCGCTGGCCGTCGTCGCCGGGGTGGCTGGCGTGTGGGCCGGGTTCGACCGCGCCGACCCGATCGTCGGGCTCCTCATCACGGTGGCGATCCTGTTCGTGCTGAGGGGGGCGGCGCTAAAGATGTGGCATCGCCTGATGGATGCGATCGACCCGGAAATACTCGCCGCCGCCGAGCAGGCCGCTCATGGCGTGCACGGCGTGGTGGGCGTCTCCCTGGTGCGGCCGCGCTGGGTGGGCCACTCAATCCACGCGGAGGCACACGTCACGGTCGATCGGGAGCTGAGCGTGGCGCGGGCGCACGACATCGCCGAGGAAGTGCGGCACGCCATGATGCACGCGGTGCCGAAACTCGCGAGCGCGACCGTCCACGTTGACCCGTGCGAGCACGGCGGTGAGAACCCCCATGCAACGGTCGAATCCCACCACGGGCACAACTGACGGGCTATGGGCCGCCGACCACGCCACGCGAGGCGAGGTCGCTCAGCGCGGCGTCGTCGAGGCTGAGCTGGCGGGCAAGGATGTCGCGCGTGTGACCGCCGGGAGTGTCCGCCCCGGCGCGCGGTGCGGCGGGCGTGCGCGAGAGCTTGACCGGCGAGGCCGCCACGCGCAGCGACGAGCCCTGAGGCGTCGGGAGATCGACGAACATCTGGCGGTGGAGCACCTGGGGGTCGGCGGCCATCGCGGCGATCGTGTTCAGCGGGGCGGCCAGACAGATCTGCTCCAGGCTGTCAATCCACTCGGCCGTGGTCTGGCCTGCGAAGGCGGTGGCGAGGAGCGGTTCGAGCTCCGCGTGGTTGGCCGTGCGGAGCTGGTTGGTCGCGAAACGCGAGTCGCTCGCCAGCGCTTGCTCCTCGATCACGTCGCAGAAGAGCGCCCAGTCTTTCACGCCCGCGACCACGAGATGGCCGTCGGCCGTCGGGAACGCCTGGAACGGCGTGACGAGCGGGTGGCGCGTGCCGATCGGCCCGGGCACTTCGCCGGTGGCGAAGTGGCGGACGACGGCATTTTCCAGCAAGGCCACCTGCGCATCGAGCATGCTCACGTCGATCCGCTGGCCCGCCCCGCTCCGCTCCCGTTCGACGATGGCGGAGAGGACGCCGATAGCCGTGAACATGCCCCCAGCCATGTCGCCAATCGAGTAGCCGGGGCGGGCTGGAGGGCCGCCGGGGTGGCCCGTGATGCTCAGGATGCCACTGACCGCCTGGACGATGATGTCCACCGCGCCTCGGGCGGCGTACGGCCCGTCCTGGCCGAAGCCAGAGGTGGAGGCGTAGATGATCCGGGGATTGCGGGCGAAAACCGTCTCGTAGTCGAGCCCGAGCGAGGCCATCGTCCCCGGCGAAAAGTTTTCCGTGAGGACATCCGCCTTCTCGGCGAGGGAGAGCACGAGTTCGCGCCCCTCTTCGGACTTCAGGTTCACCTGGATACTCTGTTTGCCCCGGTTCACGCTGAAGAAGTAGGTATTGACACCATCGACCATCGGCCCGGGGCCACGCGCTGCCTCGGTCATGCCAACCGGTTCCACCTTCCAGACCTCCGCGCCAAGGTCGCAGAGGACCATCGTGCCGAACGGCCCGGCAAGCGCCCAGGTGAAATCGAGGATGGTGATGCCTTCGAGTGGGCCGGGCATGGCGCTATCGCCCCCGCCAGACGGGCGCGCGCTTTTCGTTGAAGGCGCGGATACCCTCGCTCGCGTCTTCGGACGTCATCAGCGGCGAGCCGAGCTTGCCTTCGTGCTTGAGCGCCTCGGGGAGCGGCAGGGCCAGGCTCTCCAGCGCCGACCGCTTCGTCGCCCGCACCGCTAGCGGCGCACGGCTCGCGAGGATCTCCGCCCAGGCCCGCGCCGCATCCGGCAACTCAACCAGCGGGACCACGCGGTTCACCAGTCCGATGCGGTGGGCCTCGGCCGCGTCGATCCGTTCGGCCGAAAGGAGCAGCCACATCGCGTTCGAAAGCCCCACGACCTGTGGCAGCCGCACGGTCTGTCCGGCGCCCGGGAGGATGCCCCGCGCCGTGCCCATGCAGCCGAAGGTTGCGTTTTCGGACGCGATACGTACGTCGCAGAGCAAAGCAAGCCCCAGCCCACCAGCCAGGCAGTGTCCATTGATCGCGCCGACGATCGGCTTCATCACGTCGAGGCCGCTGAAGAGTTCCAGGCGGCGGGTCGCCCGGTACTCGCTGTTCGCCATGCGCCCGAGGTCGGCGCCGGCACAGAAGGCCCGCGGGCCGGCGCCGGTGATGATCGCACAGCGCAGCTCCGGGTCGTCGCGGTAGGCGATCAGCGCGTCCTCGATCCCGGCCATCATCTCCGGCGAAAGGGCGTTCATCGCCTCCGGCCGGTCAAGCGTAATGGTGAGAATGGCGCCATCGATTTCGGTTCGAATCATTGCCCGGTGTCCTTTGCGTAGAGCGCGCGTTCGGTCGTGCGCGCCTCGATTTCGTAAAACTCTTCGATCCGGATGGTATCGCCGATCTCGTGGATGATGGCCATCACCTCGGCGGCGGCCATCCCGTAGCCCTTGCCGTCGCGGAGGCCCTCATACCCGCCCTTGATGGCGCGATAGGCGAGGACGGTGGCACTCATGGGGTCAACAGAGAGGGCGAAACCCGCCGCCAGCATCTCCGCCTTCGGACGGCGCGGCCCGATGGTCATCGCCGCCAGCGGCGCCGAGGTCAGGGCCGAAACGGCCGCGGCCTGCTCTGGCGCGCGGGTCATCGGCATGACCAGGTCGGCGCCAGCCTCTTCGTAGAGCCGCAGCCGTTCGAGCGCGGCTTCCAGCGGCTCATGGGCGAAGGCGTTGCAGCGCACGATTATCACGAGGCTCTCTCGGCGTGCGTCGCAGGCGGCCCGGATCTTGCCGGCCATCTCTTCGGCCGTGACAAGGTGCTCGACGCCCTTGTGGTGATGGGCCCGCTTCGGCGCCACCTGGTCTTCGATTTCGACGCCCGCCGCGCCAGCCTGTTCGAGCAGGCGCACCATGCGCGCCATGTGGAGCGCGTCGCCGAAACCGACCCCGCCATCGACGACCACCGCCACATCGACGCGTTCGGTGATCTGACGGCAGGCCTCGGCCATCTCGGTCGTCGTCAGCAGCGCCTCGGAGACGGCCCGCGCGTAGCCGAGTCCGCCGCCGCCGAGATAGACCGCTTCGAAGCCGGTGCGCACGGCGAGTGCGGCCGAGAGCGGGTCCAGCGCAAGAGGCGCGACCACCAGCTCCGTGGCGGGGCGGACCATCTTCGCGCGGAAGGTCGAGCGGTGAGGCATGGGGCTCCCTCCGGGATTGGCGGAAGTGTAGACCGTGGCGCGGCCCCGCGTCTCAGGCCGGCTCGGACGAGCGCCTTGCCGGAACGGGCATCGCGCCTTGGCGACCTGGTACCCGCTACTTAAACGTGAACCCGAGCCCTATCACGCCCTCCGCACCGATCGGTGGTCCGTCCTTCTTCTCGCCTCCCACCGTCTCCGCTTTGAAGGAGATGAAGGCCCTGCCATGCTTCGTGTCCGCGCCGTAGGTCACGCCGCCGCTCGCGCTGGACAAGCCCGCCGCTCCGAACTTGATCTTTGCGTTCGCGTCGAGCCCCTTCAGCCCGAAGACGTTCGTGCCAGTGATAGAGCCCTCGCCAGCGGGCTTGTCCCCACCGAGGCCGGTGGCTGTGCCGCTCACGGTCCAATCGCCCGCCTTGATCCCGAGGTCCAGCGACACTTGCCCGTCCGGCCCTACCGTCGTCTTGCCCGAAACGTAGCTGTCCTTGCCGCCCACCTTCACCGAGATGATGGCCACCATCTTGTCGCTCTGGATAGAGACGCCCGTCTCCATGCCGAACTTCTTCACATCGATCGCCTGCCCGAGATCGACCTTCACGGTCCCATCCGGGTTTAACTTCAGCGAGCCTTTGAACTGGATCTCCTTTTCGCCAAAGGCCACGTTCGCCCCGCCCGAGGCGCCCTGCTTGTCGCCTTCGCCCGCATATGCACCGGAGATACCGGCGGAGAAATGCGTGCTCGAGTACTTCAACGCGGCACTCGCCTGCTGCACCGTCAGCTGCTGAATCTTCCCGATATCCAGTTTGCCCTCGCCCGTCAGCCCCTTGAGGATGTCGATTTTCTTGCTGATCTCGGGGACGTCTACGTTCGTCAAATAGGCAACGGCGGCCGCCGCGATGGCCGCCGCGATGACGATCCCAGGCTGTTCGTTCGTGATCGTCAGCAGCCGTTCGCGGAACGCCTTGGCCGCATCGGATGAAGCCAGCGTTTCCGCGTCTTTCTTGGCCTGTTCCGAAAGCATCGTGCCCAGCAACTCGACCTGCGACTTGGCGATGAAGTCCTTCTCGGTAGCGGCATCCTTCACCTGGGCGATGAGCAGATCGACGCCCTTCCCGGCGAGGGACTTCGCGTACTCCTTGATCTTGTCTTCACCGAGCTGCTCCGCGATGAGCTTGGAGATCGCCGCCCAGGCCGGGTCAGGACCGGCCTTCGGGTCTTCCTCTGGCCCCTGCTGAGCAGGGCCAGCCGGAGCAGCGGGAGCGGCAACGGGCGCGGGATCCCGTTGGATGCGGCGGCCCGCCTGGCCGCTGCGCTCGACCCTCCGCCCGTCGGGGCCTGGCGCTGTCGGAGCGTTGAGCGCACGGGAGACGCTCGCATTGCCGACGGTTCGCTGTAAGTGGAGTACGGCCGCGGGCGAACCGGGAATCCGGCCGGCCAAAGAGAAACC
>JANXYE010000019.1 GCA_025350285.1 Chloroflexota bacterium | reverse complement strand
CGAAGAGGCGTGGAAGGATGTCTCCATTGAGGCGTTTCGCTTCCAGAAAGAGTATTTCGACGAGACGCTCGGCCGCACCTTCGAGTTTCCCGGCGACCCGTCAGAGTTCGCCGAGATCATGTCCCAGACCGGAGGCGCCATCATCGGCAGCCCGGACGACGCTATCGAGCAGATAGAGCGCATCTGGGAGCTGACCGGCGGGTTCGGCGGCCTGCTTGGGCTCGCCCACGAATGGGCCCCCGCGGAGAAGATGCGGCGCAGCTACGAACTCTTCGGCCGTTGGGTCGCTCCCCACTTCCAGGGGTCGCTGACGGGCGTCACCACAGCGCAGGCCTGGGCATCGAACAACCGCGAAGCGCTGAACAAGAACGAAGTCAGCGCCGTTGTCGCGGCCTTCAACACGCTGGGTGCGTCCGCTCCAGAAGTCATCTACGGGCAGCCCGCCAAGAGCTGACCAACCCGGCCTACTGGATGACGAACACGGGCGAACGCGGAACGATCCGCTCAATGTCCGCCGCCGTGTAGGTCTTCGGCACGCCGAAGTGGGTCGCTGTGACGCTGCCCCAACGGTCGAGGTACGCCTTCAGGATGGGCGCCTTCTCGCCGTCCACGACTTCGGCGACGTGGATGCTCTCCTTCTTGCGGCCGAGCCGAAGTTCGGCTGTTCCGGCCGCTCGCAGGTTTCGCACCCAATGCGTGTCACCACGCGGAGCCACCAAATACCGCTTGCCCTCGAAAGTCAGCGGGTTCACTGGCATCGTCCGGACGTTTCCGGAGGTCCGTCCCGCCACCGCAAGCGTGTAAGCGCCGCTTGGGCTGAGCCCAACCTTTGTCGCGAGGATCATGACCTTGTTGAGCACGTTCGTCGTCAGAAATCCCGGCCGCTTGTATTCGGGCATGGCGACCTCCTTGTGCTAACAGTGTAAGACTTGCGTCCGTTCCGCTTCAAGCCTTATTTTGTTAGAAATGCCGTATCCCACCCGTGTCCGTCCCGAAGAGATTGTCGCTGAAGCTCGCAGGCTGCTCGAAGAGGGCGGTCGCGAAGCTGTGACCATGCGCGAACTCGGCCGGAGGCTTGGCGTGCAGGCGCCCTCGCTCTACTTCCATGTGAAGAACCGCGACGCGCTCCTCGGTCTCCTCATGGATCAGGGTCTGGAGGAATTGGGCGACATTCTGGCGATGGCGGCGCCCGATTCGACACCCCTCCGCCGTCGCCTCCATGCGATGGCCGACGCCTATGAACTCTTCGCGCTTGCGAACCGCCAACTCTTCGCCCTCCTCTTCGGGCCGCGCCCCCGAGATGTCGCGGTCGATGAGGATCTTACGGAAAGCGCCGCGGCGCCATTGCTCGACAGCATCCGAACCGTCGTACCGGAGAACATGGTCCTGGCTGTCTCGCAGGCGGCGTGGTCGATGGTACACGGGCACACGTCCCTGGCGTTGGCCGATCAGTTCACCATGGGCGGAGACCCCGCGGCGGCGGTCCACCTCGCCATCGACCTGCTCGTCGATGGCCTCGAACTGGCGCACGCGAAGCCGTAGGTTCAGCGGACAGCGTTGAGCCGGGCGGCATCCTGTGCATACTGGCCGGTGTGACCGTTTCTATCCGCCTGGCCGTCCCCGAAGACGCCGAAGCATTGGCGCGCATGCGCTACGCGTTCCGCGCCTCGACGGCGCCGCCGACCGAGGACGAGGCTACGTTCGTCGCGCGATGTACGAACTGGATGGCCGGAGCGCTGGCTAGCGAAGGCCGCTGGCACGCCTGGGTGGCGGAGGAGGAAGGCACCATCTCCGGTAACCTCTGGCTCGAGGTCATCGACAAGCTTCCGAACCCCGCGCCCGAGCCTGAGCTTCACGCCTACATAACGAACGTCTTCGTCCATCCGGCCCGCCGAGGCGGCGTCGGCGGACTGCTGATGGATACGGCCATGGCCTGGTGCCGGGAGGCGGGGGTGGATTCGGTCGTGCTCTGGCCGACGGCTGGCAGCCGGACGCTCTACGCCCGCCACGGCTTCGCTGTGCGCGAAGACATCATGGAAGCGGTTCTCGACCGATCACGGCTGGTCCACCGGTGACCCGCAGGCGCCGCGCAGCCGCCAACCCGGCCGTCAGGGGCTACGGACTGGAACTCCGGCCATGGGACAACGAACTCGCGGCCCAGATGGCCCGCTGGGGCGAGCGCGGCTTCCCCTACCATCCCTTCGACATGGGCTACCTGCGGGACCCGGCGCGCGCGGCCGCCGCCGTGCTCGTGCACCAATATCGCAGCCAGCACCGCCACTACGTCGCCACGGAGGCCGGCATCGCGGTCGGCCGCGTTTCGGTCAACCTGGAGGACGGCGAGGGGCTCTACTTCTGGGCTGTGCACGTGCCGCCCGAGCACGAAGGCCGCGGCGTTTGCCGCCGGATGCTCGCCGTGCTCATCGAGTGGCTGGAACGCGCGATGCCCGGCCGCGACTTCGCATTGATCTCCAACGCCTTCGCCGAGCACGCCCACCGTGCCTACACCGCCCTCGGCTTCACCGTCGCCGACACCCGCTGGCAGTACGACCGCGAGATGGCCGAGGGCCTCGTGACGGCCACCGAGGGGCAGGTGGCGGCGCTGGCGGGCAACATCCGCTTCGCTGGCGGTCGCTGGGAGATGCGCGCTCACCTCTTCCGCCGCCGCCCCGGCGCCGCAATGAGCGTGGAGTAGGGCTTACACTGAGGGGCAATGACAGCTGCGGCCAGGAACGTCCGATTCGTAATCGACGAACTCATCGTCGTGCTTGAGGACGGTCGCGAGGTATCGGCGTCGATGACGGACACGCCTTGGCTACGGTTCTTGCGGGACGCGCCGGACGAAGCGCGGGCACACTGGACGATCGAGCCCCACGGCTTCGCCGTGTACTGGCCGGACCTGGACGACGGTGTCGAGGTATGTCACCTGCTCGATTCACAACGTTAGCGTTCCCATTCCGCACGCAAGTCAGCCAGGTACTTGTCGGGATCGACGCTCTTGTCCCAGGTCCCGAAGCTGGCCGCCAGGGCGGCGGTCCGCGCCTCTCGGCGACTTCGGGCGTCGTCATCCAGCAAGAGTTGGACTCCTCGGCGGATGGCCTCGGCTTGTGAGAGGCCGTTTCGGCCCGAGTATTCCGCCAGACCCGCTATCTGCGCTTCGCTGAGATTGACCGCGAACTTCATAGGGACAGCATACCGCGGTCGCGTCCGGCCTGATCGGGAATCGCGCCGCGGCAGGCAGTCACGCGTAGAATGGCCGGTGTGAAGCTTCGTACACTTCGGACATTCGCCCACCCGGACTTTTCAAACTACGTGGTTCACATGACTGGTCGAAACGGGAATCGCGTGGAGGAGGTGCCCCAAGAGATATGCAACATGGACGCGGGTGAGCGCCTGGCGTACATCCTCATGGAGCGAGGAATCCGGCCTCATCCGGCGTATGGCGGCGCGAGCCTGATTCCGGTGACGTGCTTATCGGAGTGCACTCCTGCCGGCCTCAAG
>JANXYE010000014.1 GCA_025350285.1 Chloroflexota bacterium | reverse complement strand
AAAAGACCGCCCCGTATCCGTCGCGGCCAGGGTTGGCGAGTGCGGCCACAGATTCGCGACCGATGCCCGCCAGCGCGGAGCTTCCGCCCACACCGCCGCGTCCTTAAGTTTCCGTATGAAAGTAGACGCCCGCCGTCCCGTCACGAGCCCGTTCAGCCCCGTGCGCTCGCACCTTGAACGCCTCCGTCCCGAATGACGTGCCTTCTTCGATCCAGGCAGGCTGAGCGCCACCTCGCGCACCTCATCGAACGTCATCCAGGCCCCTATCCAGCGTGACTTGTAGGCGCCCCCGCGCCCCGGACTCTGCGCCCCTTGATAGAGTAATCCCCGATTGACAGGGCCGAGTTGGCTTCTTACGGTGCCGAACAGTCGATGGCGGAGGCCGTCGGAGTTGGTCCTTGGCGTTCGCGTCATGAGGCCGGACAAAAAGCTCGGAGGTTCAGGATGAAGGAAACGGCGGCACGACCCGCTCGCGCGGCGCTTCGCGTTTTCCTGGCGGGGGCGGTCCTCGGCTTACTATTTCCTCTGACGGCGCTGGCCCACCACACCCAGACGACCTGGGTCCACTGGGCCAACTTCCCGACGACGATTACTGTGTACAATTGTAGCGGGGATCGACCCACTCTCCAGACAGCGATCAATAGCTGGAATTCTAATGGCGGCCTAGGCACCATTTTCACCTTGGCTTCAGGGACGAACTGCAATCCTTCTAGTGGGATTAAGATCACGTCCGTCTCCTGCGTGCAGGCAGGCTGCTACTCGGATGGCGCCTACACGACGCGTCCTCGGGAGATCGCCAAAGAACTACCTCAATTGGGGCGAGTGTTCCGCGAAGGGATCGCCGGGAAACTGAGGGAGACGAAGGCGCAGATAGACATTAATCCGCTGTACAAGACTGACGTCGGAACGTATGCGCATGAACTCGGTCATGCGGTGGGCTTGGCCGACCAGTATGATGACGTCGGAAGTGTCGGCGTGTGCGCACCTTGGGTTTCGGTAATGGTGTGCTCGCCGAGCGGCTTCACTGGCCCTCAGGCGCGTGACTCGTCGGCCGCCATAGTTCGGTACTTGTCGGCGCCATGGGGATCCGGAGCGGTCTGGATATCTAGCGACGATGGGGCGAACGTCACGATTCAGTGGGCAGACCTCAACGACAACGAAACGGGATACGATGTCTACAAGGATGGCATATGGCAGGGCACTTGGGGGATAGACACCCAACTGGCTGGCCTATACGTAAGCTCCGGCGAGCACTCGTTCTTTGTCCGCGCGAAGAGAGGTGCACTCTACAACCAGTCCTCCACGATCTATCGGTATGCGCAGCCGGGTAACCCATCGCCGGTCTCCAGCGTCTCCGTGCTATCTGGTTCGGAGTCCTTCAACTTCGTCGCTTCCTGGACAAGTAATGATGCGTCCTATACCCACGAATGGGGCAACGTCTGGCGGTCTTCGCAGCTGATCGCAAGCTTCTACGTACCCGCTCACGGTACGGGTTATTACAGCACAACGTTGAACCTATTGAATGGAGATCTCACGTCTGGTAGCCAGAGCTACCTTGTGGAGGTGTACACGTGCAACCAAAATCACAATCCATGGTATGTCGGCTGCACCTATGGTGGCGGCGGCAACGTTTCGCTCTCATGGTGACGGTTTCATCTACGCTAGGCGCAATACTTCTGGGAACGGCAGCTGTTCTCGGGATCACTAGTTCTGCCTCCGCAGAAGAGCCCAATGCGCCCGTCGGCCAGCCGCCGTGCATCGGCATGCCTCGATTTGATGAACTCGCGCTAGACCCGTCGCTGAACCTCGGTAAGGACCTTGCCGCGGTGGTTGGAAAGGAGGACTACGCTCGCGAGGACGGATCCCAAGGGCGATCGGACGTCGTGAACGTGTCCTGGAGTGCTCCGGCCGGCGGGGCCTCGTGCATCTGGGTCACCACGGCCACTCCCAGCGACGACACCCTGCCAATCATGGCGCGCTTCATTCTTCCCGGTGATGCCAAGACGCTTCGCTATGTCCCTCCGGATGCTCCCGGCCGGTACTGCCTCCGCTTCATCGGGCTTGCGAAGGGTCGCCGTGGCGCCGCACAGGACGTTTGTTTCGAAAGTACTGAGCCGCGGTCTCCCGCCGTGCGGTTCGCCGCCCGCGCCGATGTCCCATCAGCCGATGGTTCGGAGTCACGGGTCCCGGAGTTACTCGTCGGCGTGTTAGCCGGCGTGGCCGTCATCCTTTCGGCCAGGTTCCTACCGCGGCTATCGGGGCCCCCGTCTGGTTCTAACCTTGGCTAACGTTCCGATGGCTGGCCTGGCGCTCTCTACGATGATGTGGGCAGCCATTGTATCACGCAGCACGGCGTCCGCCGGCGAGTGCGACGCGGATGTTGCGATCAGCAGCCTCACGCTCGATTTGGCCATCACGGTGGGGACTGTAACGAGCGTTGTTATCGCGGCCCCCGACGGCGACCAGGTCGGCCTTCGGTGGAGCGCAACGGACGGCTTCGACTGCGTGTGGATAGCGGCACGCCAAGGAACTCAGCCCGACTACCCGGCCAAGGCAGACCTGGTGGTGATGGGAGCAGGTGGCTTCGCAATCGACGCACCGAAGGGACCGCCAGGCACGTTCTGTTTCTATGTCATTCCAATGGCCGGCTCGATCCGTGGAAGGGCCGGAGAGACATGCCTCAATCTCGCCAACCCGGCGCCAGCGGAGATCGTGATCGAGGCGCCTCAGGTCCAACCTCCAGCGGGAGCGGCCAGAGTCGGCGATGGCTGGAGTTGGCCGTGGGTCGCGGTCGGGCTTGGGATCGGAGTCGTTGCTTCCGCCGTGTTCGTCCTTCCGAGTGTATTCAGACGGCGTCGTCGGGCGGCAACGCCGTAGCCGGGAAACTGAGCGCGGCTTCGCCCATGCGGGCCGTACTCCGCATCGGCCCCAACTCACACGGCAAATTATAGCGACCGCCGCGTCTCCCCCACTGAGCAACCGAACCGCAACTGCCGTCTTAGATGGAGAGAAGCGCGCGGATTGCCGCGCGGTCACGTGGCCGCGCGTCCGCTGGGAGGTTGCCATGTCTACCGAAGTCCTGGTCCCCGTACTTGGCGCCGAGGAACGCTCGCCAGTCATCGCCGAGTGGTACAAGCCGGACGGCGCGGAAGTCCGCCTCGGCGAGCCCGTCTATCGTCTCGAAACCGACTTCATCGCGATGGATGTCGAAGCCGAGGAGGATGGCGTCCTGCGTCTTTGGATCGAGGCTGGCCAATCGCGGCGCACAGGCCAGGCGGTGGCGGTCATCTTTCGGCCGGGGGAACTCGAAGACGAAGCCGCGGCCGAATCGGACCTGGCCGAGTCCATCCCGTTCGCCGCCTTCGAAGCGCTGGCGGCGGACCCGGAGGTGCTTGCGGACGAGGAAGGGATCGAGCCGATCCCGTTGGCCGCCTTCGAAGCGCTGGCGGCGGACCCGGAGGTGGCGTTCCATCCGGAGGTGCTTGCGGACGAGGAAGGGATCGAGCCGATCCCGTTCGCTGCGTTCGGAGCGCTGGCGGTAGACCCCGGGCTCGCATCCGATCCGGAGGCGCTGGCGGACGAGGAAGGGCCCGAGCCACTCCCGTTCGCTGCTTTTGAGGCACTGGCGGCGGATCGCGAACGCGCGGCCGGACCGGGACCGCTCATGGACGGAGAAGCGCCGGAGCCGATCCCGTTCCCCGTTGAGCAGGGGCTGGAACCGCTCGCGTTCCCCGTGCCGGAACATGCGGCGGTCGATCTCCTCGAGTTTGCGGGCGACGAGCCGGGGCTCGACGACGATGACGTGAACGATGCGCTGGACCTCGCGCCGACCGTCCTTGACGACGAAGTGGGCGCCGAAGCGCTAGTGCTAGCCGAGCCGCCTGACGAGGAGGCTGACGACGGAGCGGACGGGGAGGCGGATAGCTGGGCTTCTGCTATGAGCAGTTGGGCGCACTCGCGAACGAAGCTGACCGGGGACGAAGAGGTGGGCGTCGGAGCCTCCGCCCGGCCAATCCCGCTCTTGCGCCGCGGTGTGTTGCCCGCGGCGCCCCCGCCCGAGCCGGGGAGCGCCTGGGCCTCGGTGCCCGGCGACCGCCAGGACTTCCCCCGCGCCTGGGATCGTGATGAGCCTGAGGAACTCCACGACGACCTCCGGGCGGCGCTCGCCTCAGCCGAAAGCGCCTGGGAACAGGTCGATCCGCCCGTGAAGGACCCATCGGCGCCCATGACGGAAGAGCTCAGCGAGATGGCCCCGCTGCTGATGCGCAAACGCCAGGATGAAGAGCCGTTTTGGATGCCGGATGTTCGCCCGTCCGCTGGCCCGGTGACGCTCACGCTCAAAGTGGTCGTGCGCATGACTGAGGCGCGCAAGATGCGGGAGCAACTTGGGCGTGAATGGCGCACGGCCGGCGTGAACCCCCGCGACGACGACATCCTCATCCGCGCCCTCGCCCGCGCCAGCATGGAGGACGATGTTCTTCGGGCACGCGGCGACTCCATCGGCCTCGTCCTCGCGGAAGCCACGGAAGAGCGCGTGGCCATCCTCGATGGCGCCTCCCGCGGGCCCTTCCGGGAGCGTGTCGAAGCGCTCACTCTCGCCCGCGTGACCGAGCGGGAAGGCGGTTGTTCAGCGACCGTCACCTCGTTCGGACACTTCGGGCTGGACGAAGGCACGCCGCCGCTCCCGGAAGGCCATCCCTTCGCGCTCGGCGCTGGCGCGATCCGGGTGATCTTCGAAGCGGGCGACATCCCCGCCCCGATGATGACGCTGGTCCTCGCCTACACCCCCGAACTCATCGCCGTGGGCCGCGCCGCCCGGCTTCTGGCGCGCGTCCGTGAACTGCTGGAGGCCCCTTATGCCCTGTTCGCCGACTAAGCCCGCCACCGTCCACACTGAGGAAAGAAAGGTCCATGCCCATGCCCGGTGAACAGCGCTCGCTCAAGGTCTACCAACTCGGGACCACCGGCTATCGCGAGATCCACACACTCCAACAGCGGCTCCAGGCCCAGCGCCGCGAGGGGGCCGGCGTGGATTCGCTGCTCCTGACGGAGCACCGCCCGGTCCTCACCCTCGGGCGATCCCACCCCGAGCCGAACCTTCGCGTGTCGCGCGAAGAGGTCGACGCCCGGTCCATCGAGATCGTGCCGACGGAGCGCGGTGGCGACATTACGTACCACGGCCCCGGCCAACTGGTCGCTTACGGGATCATCGACTTGAAGGGCTGGGATCTGCCCGTGCTCGATTACGTCACGGGCCTGGAACAGGTGGTGATCGACCTCCTCTCGAGCTTCGGCATCGAAGGGGAGCGACAGGCGGGCGCGCGCGGTGTCTGGGTGCAAGGCCGCAAGATCGCCTCGCTCGGTATCAAC
>JANXYE010000012.1 GCA_025350285.1 Chloroflexota bacterium | reverse complement strand
TTCAGCATCATCTCCAACAGCCCATGCGACGAGAGTCCGCTCCCCGCGAGGATCGATTGATCCACTGGGTTCCCAATCCAATCCGCCAGCTGCGGCGCCCGCCCCCGCACGCTTTCACGGACGTGCGCCGGCAGTGGCACCACAGTCAGTCCGTTTTCCTCGCAGGCGTCGGCGGACTGGACGCTGCGCCCTCCTCCTCCGCCGACCACGGCCACGTTCTTGCCGCTCACGCCGCTCAGGAGCGATGCGCCAACCATCAGATCCAGCAGCTGTTCCTGGTTGCGCGCCTCGATCGCGCCCGCCTGCCGCAGGGCGGCTGACCAGAGTTCGGTCGAGCCAGCCAGCGCCGCCGTGTGGGACGCAGCCGAGCGTGCGCCCGCGCCTGTGCGGCCCGCCTTGTGGATGATGACTGGCTTGTGCGCAGAAGCTTCTTTCAGGCCGTCGAAGAAGTCGCGGCCGTCTGGCACGCCTTCGACGTAGGCGCCGATCACCGTCGTCTCCGGGTCGTCGGCGAGGTAGCGGAGCATGACGCCGGGCGTCACGTCCATCCCGTTCCCGTAGTTCGCGACCTTGCCGAACTTCAGGCCACGGGCGTTGCCTCGAAGGATGACCTCGACGGCGTTGTTGCCGCTCTGGCTGAGGAAGGCGACGCCGCCCTGCTCCGCCGGGAGGTCTGGCCGGAATCCGAGTCCGCCCGCCGGGTAATAGATGCCCATCCCGTTTGGGCCGAGGATGCGCACGCCCAACTCTTTCGCCAGCGCTTCGATCTGGTGTTCGAGGTCGGCCGCCGAGGCGTCGCCGGTTTCGCTAAAGCGCCCGGTGAAGAGGTGCAGGAACTGGACGCCCTTCGCGCCACACTGGCGCACGAGGTCCAGCACCGCGCTGGCCGGCACGCAGGAGATTACGAGGTCGATGTCGCCGGGCACCGCCGTGACGCTCGGATACGCCTTGAATCCGGCGATCTCATCGGCCTTCGGGTTAATGGGATAGACCGGCCCGCTGAAGCCCATCACCTTGAGGGACCGCACGTAGTCATGGCCCGCGCTATCGACGTTCGTCGAAGCCCCAGCGACAGCAACCGATCGGGGGCGAAAGAGGCGGGTCAAATCGGAAGAGCTGGGCACCGCGTAAGTGTAGCCGCGCCGCCCCGTCGGCGCTGGAGTACCTCCAGCGCTTGGACTCCTATGGCGGGGGTGAGGGCCTACCGGCCCTCGAACACCGGCGGCCGCTTCTCGCTGAACGCCTTCCGCGCCTCTTTCCCGTCGTCACTCGCGAACGCCCGGCCGATGTTCTGGATCTCGTAGCGCAGCACCTGCTCCAGGTCGACCGCCGTCGTTGCCTTCTGCAGCCCGCGTTTGGTCAGCCGAGCGGTGATGGGCGAAAGCCGCGTCAGCGATCGGCAGTACTCGTGGAAGCGCGTGTCAAAGTCCTCGTCGTCCACGACTTCGCCGACGAGCCCGAGGGCGAGGGCTTCGTCGCCTTCGACCGTCCGGTTCTCGAGAAGGAAGCGGATTGCCTTCTCGTAGCTCATCGCCTCCGGAAGGGTGTAGCTGAGTCCGCCGTCGGGAGAGCCGCCGATGCGCGGGTACCCGGCCATCAGCCGCGCGCTGCGCTTCATGATCCGGATATCCGCCGACATCGCGAGGGAGAGCCCTCCGCCGACGGCGACGCCGTTGATCCCGGCCACCACCGGTTTGTCGCACCACTGGCGCATGCCCAGAGGGAAGCGGCTGATCCAGGCCAAGTCGTCGAGCTGCTTTGTCATGGGGGAAAGCGGCGAGCCGCCCGAGTTGAAGTCCGTCAGGTCGAGCCCGGCGCAGAACGCCCGCCCCGTGCCGGTAATCCCGATGACCCATACGTCGTCGTCCTTCGCCGCCGACTCCACCGCGCCGATGATCGCCCAGGCGACCTCTTCGTTCAGCGCGTTCATCTTTTCGGGGCGGTTCAGGGTGAGGTAACGGACGTGGCCATCGTTGGTGATATCGAGCACAGACATAGGAATACTCCACCAGGAAAGTGCCGCCAGTATGGAGCCGAATCAGAGATTTTGGCCACCATGGGACAAAGGACACGAAGACGGCTTCGTGTCCTTTGCGCTTTGTGCCCTGGTGGCCGGTCCTTAGCTTTTCCGCGTGAGGATGACCACCGGGATCGTGCGGGTCGTCTTCGACTGGTACTCCGCGAACGCCGGCATGCGCCCTGCCTGGCGGTTGTACAGAGTCTCACGCTCTTCGCCCTGGGCGACCGCCGCTTCGGCCACGAACTTCTCGGCCCCCACTTCGATGGTCGGGTTCGGGTTCGCAACGAGGTTGTGGTACCAGGCCGGGTTCGTTGGCGCACCGGCTTTGGAGGCGAAGATGACGTACCGGGGCCCATCCGCCATGTACACGAGCGGGGTTGTCATCTCGTTGCCGGACTTCGCGCCGGTCGTGGTCAGGAGAACCATTGGCGCTCCCTTGAAGTTCCCGCCCACGACGCCAGCGTTGGCGCGGAATTCTTCAATAATCTTGCGGTTGAACTCATTCTGGTCGGCCATGTATCTGCCCCCGGGTTGATGGGACCAGTGTAGCGCCCCACCCGCGATCACCGCCGGGCGGCCAGTGATGTTCAGAGGCGTGCGGGGAAGCTCTGACCCGCCGCCGATGGTCGTTCGCCGGGAAGCGCCGCTCCGTGTCGGTCGCGGCGCCGACATGGGCTGGCGCCAGCCGCGCGACGTCCGTCCGGCAACAGCCTATCCCTCGATCGCGATCCGCCGAAAGGCCTCGCCGAACTCGAACTCCTGGCCCTCGGCCCCCCAGCGCCCCATCTGGGCGGCGAACTCCACAATCTCCGGGCCGAGCTGGCTCGGATGGGCGAGCATCGCCCGTTTCTTGAGCTCCAGGGTCGCGCTGATATCGACCACGACGTTCGCCTTTTCGGTCCCACCGAGCCAGATCTGGGCCACTTTGTGCGGCTCGAAGCCCTCCGCCAGGAGTTCCGGGAAGGTCAATCGGTCGCGCGCCGTCGGGAACACGGCATCGACCGTGACGTCTCCGGTACAGCGATGGTCCGGGTGGTTCGGGTAGTTGTCGCCGAGGAACCGCGCCGTGGGGTCGAAGGTCATCACGACTTCGGGCCGGTACTTGCGGATGATGCGGGTCACGTCGCGCCGTAACTCCAGGGTGTGTTGCAGGTAGGCGTCGGGGTAGCCCATGAATTCGTAGTGCTTCACACCGAGTAGCGCCCCGGCGGCCCGCTGCTCCGCCTCGCGGATCTCCGCTAGCTTGTCCGGGGTCATCTCCGGGTCGTCGCTTCCCTTGTCGCCCCTGGTGATGACCACATAGGTGACTTCGCAACCCGCGGCCGCCCAGAGGGCCACCGTACCGGCGACCATGAACTCGGCGTCATCGGGGTGAGCGACAACGACCATTGCGGAGGAAGGGACGGACGAACTCGGAGTAGCAGGCATCGGTACAGCGTACGCGACCCATCCCGCGGGCTCGACTACCGGAACGGGCGGCTCAGGGCCGCCAGACGAACGCGATCACGCCGATAATCGCCGCCCACAGGATGGCGGCGAACAACAGCCCGAATGCGAGCCCGCGGGGCCCGGCCCGTCGATCGTCATCCTGCACGCTCGGAAGGGTGCCACCTGGCGGATGGCCCCGCAAGATGCGAGGCGCCGGATTCATCCCGTGGCCGCACAATTGGCCGGTGCAATCCGGCGATGTCTCAAGCTTCCGCTCACGCCTTGCCCGCTGGTACCGGAACAACGGCCGCCACGGGCTGCCGTGGCGGCTGACGCGCGACCCTTACGCCATCCTCGTCTCCGAAGTCATGCTCCAGCAGACCCAGGTCGAACGTGTCCTCCCTTACTACGAAGCGTGGCTCCTTCGCTGGCCGTCTTTCGATGCGCTCGCGCCCGCCAGCCCGGCAGATGTGATCCGGGCCTGGTCAGGGCTTGGCTATAACCGGCGCGCGCTGAACCTCCACCGGGCCGCCGTCCTCGCCGCCCGAGCTGGCGGACTTCCCCGCTCGCTCGCCGGCCTCCGTGGCTTCCCCGGCGTGGGCCCGTATACGGCGTCCGCAATCCTCAGCTTCGCGCACGCACTGCCCGTCCCGGTCGTCGATACGAACATCGGGCGCGTCGTGGCGCGCGCCGTCCACGGCCAGCCCTCTGCTCGGGCCAGCGGCCCGCTCAGGATCGCGGAAACGGCCCGGTCGCTGCTCCCAGAGGGCGGCCGGCGCGCCCGCGACCACAACCTGGCGTTGATGGACCTCGGCGCCACGGTCTGCACGGCTCGTTCGGCGGCCTGTGATCGCTGCCCGCTGGCGAGGGTCTGTGCCTGGCGCGCCGCCGGCTACCCGCTGGAGCCAAGAGTTCCACCGAAGACGGAACGGTTCGAAGAGAGCGCCCGCTTCGCCCGTGGCCGCATTATCGAACAACTCCGGAACGCCGATGCTCTCTCAACGGATCAACTCGCCGCTTTGCTCCCGGCGGCCCACGCCGTCCGCATCGAAACCTACCTCGCCGCCCTCGCCCGCGACGGCCTCATCCGGCGCGTGGGCGACCGTGTTTCCCTCGCCAGCGGTTAACTCGGCAGGCAGAACTCGGAACTCCTACGGCAGCAGGATCATGGCGTCGCCGAAGCTATAGAACCGGTAGCCTTCCGCCACGGCCTGCCGATACGCACCCAAAACGAAGTCCGTGCCGGCGAGGGCGCACACCAGCATCAGGAGGGTGGACTTCGGCAGGTGGAAGTTCGTCACGAGCACGTCCACGACGTTGAACTCGTCGCCCGGGAGGATCTTCAGCTTCGTCCAGCCCTCGTACGTCTGGACCGCGCCGCGCTCCCGCGCCACGTGCTCCAGCGTCCGCACCACAGTCGTTCCGACGGCCACGACCCGGCGGCCCTCCGCACGACCCCGGAGGATCGCGGCGGCGGTCTCCGCTGGGATGGTGACGTGTTCGGCGTGCAGTGCGTGATCGCGGGGGTCCTCGACCTTCACCGGCTTGAACGTCCCGGGCCCAACCTGGAGCGTCACGGCCGCCCGTTCGATGCCTTGCGAAGCCAGCTCGCGGAGCAGTTCCGGTGTGAAGTGCAGCCCCGCCGTCGGGGCGGCGGCGCTGCGGGCCTCCCGGCTGTAGATCGTCTGATACCGCTCCGGATCCCCGTCGTACCCCTTGATGTACGGCGGCAGCGGCACTTCGCCGGCCGTGGCGGGGTCGAACGGCCGCGCGAATTCGATGGTCACGGTCTCGCTCCCACGATCCACCACCGTTCCGCCGAGCTCACCGTTCGTCGTCCGAAACACGAACTCCCGGCCGGCCACGGCGGCGCGCGCGGGCCGTAAGAGCGTCTCCCAAAGCGTGTCCGTCAACGGCCGCACGAGCAGCGCCTCGACCGCTCCGCCCGTATCGGGCCGAATGCCGAAGAGCCGGGCCGCCATTACCCGCGTGTCGTTGACGACCAGCAGGTCGCCGCTCTGGAGAAGCGCTGGCAGGTCCGAAAAGCGATGATGCTCTACCGTGCGAGCCGCCCGACGAAGGACCATCAGGCGCGAACTATCCCTCGGCTCGGCGGGCCGCTGAGCTATCAGTGCCGGGGGAAGGGCGAAGTCGAAGTCAGCCGTTCGCATTCGCTATCGAGCATTGCGTCTTTTCGAGGCGCGGTCTACGGTGCCTTTTGGAGGCGCCCGTGGCATTCCCGAACGGCTCGCCCCGGCACGTCCAACTCGAAAGCAGTGCCGTGCGCACGCTCGAAGCGGATGTCGCCCGCCTCGAACGGGCCGCCGTCCAGCGCCTCCGCTGCACGAACGCCACTTTGGATCGCAGTGCCGTGGCGTTCGGCACGTTCGAACAGGCTACGCTTCAGCGCAGCGCGGTGGGCATTGCCATCGCCAAATCCCTTGCCTGCGACGAAGTGCACGCTGGCATCCTGATCTCGCCGGTCGTCCGCGGGGACGTCCATACCTGGCTCGATATTCGCTCCGCCGTCGCCCTCGGCTTCGGCATGGCGCTCGGCCAGGCCTTCCTCAAGAGCACCCGCGCACTCGCCGCCCGCCGCCGTTAGCTACAGGCTGTCCGCGCTGATGAGCCCTCGGCCCTCGTCCGTGCGCAGCTGGCCGCAGGCCGCCGCGATCTCCGCCCCCTTCTCAACGCGCACGGTGCAGTTCACCCCGCCTTCGCGCAGGATGGCCTCGAAGGCGAGTACGCGCCCCCGTGGCGGCGGCCGGAACCCTCCCGAAGTCGCGTTCACCGGAATGAGGTTGACGTGCGTTCCGCTCCCCACGAGCAGCGCGGCGAGTTCCCGCGCGAGTGCCGGCGAGTCGTTCAGCCCGTCGAGCAGCGCGTATTCAAACGTGACCCGCCGCCCGGTGGTCTTCGCGTACCGTTTTGCCGCGGCTACAAGGTCGCCGACCGAAGTCGGAGAAGCCGTCGGCACGAGTCGCCGCCGCAGATCGTCGTTCGGTGCGTGCAGCGAAATCGCCAGGCCTACCTGGAGCTTCTCTTCCGCCAGCCGCTCGATCGAACGGAGCACACCGACCGTCGAGATCGTGACGCTCCGCTGACCCAGCCCGAATGCTCGCGGATGCGTGAGCAGCTTCACGGCTCGCAGTGTCTCTGGATAGTTCGCCAGCGGTTCGCCCATGCCCATAAAGACAACGTTCGTGACGTGCTGCTCCCGCTCCCGCAACGCCCGTGAGATGTGGACGACCTGCGCCACCACCTCTTCCGCTCGCAGGTTGCGCTCGAAACCCATCTGGCCGGTGGCACAAAACACGCAGCCCATGGCGCACCCGGCCTGGGTGGAAACGCACACCGTCGAACGCGGATGCTTGCCGCCATCCTCGTCTGGATACTGCATGAGCACGGTTTCGATCAGGGTCCCATCGCCCATCCGCAAGAGGAGCTTCGTGGTCTCCCCATCATCGCTCACGACGCGCCGCACTTCGCCGGCCGAGCCGACGCTGTGCCCCTGCTCGAAGAACAAGGCGCGCAGCGTGGCCGGGATGCCCGCCAGGCTCTGCAGGTCCACCGCCGATCCCTGGTAGAGGCCGTGGAGCACCTGGTCGGCGCGGTAGCGCGGATGTCCACCGCCGGTCACCACGGTATCGAGCTCCTCCGGTAGGAAACGGTAGAGGTCGCTCATGCCAGGCCCGCCATCGCTTCGAGTTGTCCACGCTCGCCTGCAAGGAACTGCTGACCCGAAACGCGCGCCTTCCCTGGCCGCTGGACGAGGTCCAGCACCAGCAACCCGCCCGCGAAGGAGATGGCTGGCTGTTTTCGAATGGGCGCCATCGCTCCCGGTTCTCCAGCTTCCCCCAGTTCGACGTGAGCCTGCCAGATCGCGAGCCGTTCCCGGCGATAGTCGATATAGGCGCCGGGCCACGGGCTGTATGCCCGCACCGCGCGCTCCGCGGCGGCCGCCGTGATCGAACGTGAGAGGTGGCCCGCGCTCTTGGCGATGAGTCCGCAGGTCGTCACCAGCGATTCGTCCTGGGGAACGGCCGGAGTCCGCCCGTCGTACCAGCCGGGCAGCGTCCCGATGAGCAAGCTCGCCCCCAGCCGCGCCAGCCGGCCCTCGAGCGATCCGGAGGTGTCGTCCGGGAGGATCCCCTCCCGCGCCGCCGCGACGAGGGGCCCTGCGTCCATCTTCAGCGCCATCTCCATGATGCTCACGCCGGTCTCGGAGTCTCCCGCCAGTATCGCCGCCGCTATCGGCGAAGCTCCCCGCCAGCGCGGCAGGAGCGAGGCGTGGACGTTAATCGGCCCGCGAGAGGGGATGTCGAGCACGGCCTGGGGGAGGATCTTGCCGTAGGCCGCCACCACCAGAACATCCGGACGGAACGCCCGTAGGGCCGCCTGGAATGCCTCGTCGCGCATTCGCTCGGGCTGGAGCACGGGCAGGCCCAGTTCGAGCGCCGCCACCTTCACCTCCGGCGCCGCTACCTTCCCGCCGCGCCCGGTGGGCTTGTCCGGCTGGGTGACCACTCCGGCGACCACATACCCCGCCGCCACCAGCGCCCACAGCGAAGGCACGGCGAAAGCGGGCGAACCCATGAACACGACGCGCGTATCCTCGGGCCGCTGTGCGCCGCCTCGTTCAGGTCTGGATGACGCGTTGGTCATTGCGACCACTTCTGCACGTCATAAAACCGCTGCGAAGAAGCTGAGAGGATCCCCCGTGTCATCCCCTTGATAGTATCGCTGTGGACGTAGAACGCCTGCGGATAGGCGCTCACGCCGAGCGTCGTGATCGCCTATCCGCAGGCGTTCTACGTCCACAGCGATACTATCAAGGGGATGACACAGGGGATCCTCTCAGCTTCTT
>JANXYE010000010.1 GCA_025350285.1 Chloroflexota bacterium | reverse complement strand
CCGAGGGGCCGCCAAATGGCGGCCCCTTTTGTGGCCCGCGCGGCGGGTGCATGATGCGGACGGCGGGCGGAACGGGGAGATACCGAAGATGTTCGAAACCATTGGCGTGCCCGAGCTCCGGATTATTGGGGTCGTTGTGTTGCTGCTGTTCGGCGTGGGCAAGGTTGGCCGGCTCGGCAAAGACCTCGGCGAAGGCATCAAGGAATTCCGCCGGGCGATGAACGAAGAGGACACGAACCCGGACAACGTGAGCGTCGTGACCGATGCACCCGCGAACTACATCACTGGCGTTTCGACGCCCGTCGCGCCCCCGGCGCCCTACGCCCCTCAGCCGCTGGCGTATCAGCCGCAGTACGTGCCTGCCCCGGCTCCCCAGGCGCAGGTTCCCGGCCAACCGGGATCGATGATCTTTTAGACATCGGGGGCGTCGCGCTCCGCCGAACGTAGGAGCCGGGCAGTTCCGTCTGCTCTATCGCCGAATGGTCTCCTGAGCGCCCCGGCCGCTGAGGAACCTGTTTTAACGCCCGGCATCCCGCCCTCACCCCCAGCCCCTCTCCCGACCCGGCGGGAGAGGGGAGTCGCGGCCATCGGTTACACCCACTTGTGGTCGTCGAAGCGTTCGCCGCCCGTGAGGTGGATGGCCGCCGCCCAGGCGAAGAGCGCGCCTGCCGTCGCGAGCACGGGCAGGACAAGGGCTCCGGCGAGCGCCGACTTGCGCAACAACCCGCCCTCAGCCGCGACACAGGCCACCCCTGCCGCGGCGAGCGCGAGCCCCCGCCAAAGCATTGGCCATCCCGGCAGCAGTCGCTTTGCTTCGGGCGGGGCCGGCTTGTGCGGCCAGTCCGGGATATTCGCCTCGGCCGCGCTCATTGGTCGCGAAGGTCCGGAGGCATCATGTTCGGGATGCCGTCCTCGATCGGGAAGGTCTCGCCGCAGGCTTCGCAGCGCAGGCTCCCTTCAAGGATTTCGTCCGTCTCTTCGCGCGTGGCCGTGAGCGTGAGTTCGCCCTTGCACAGCGGGCAAACGAGGATCTCCATGAGGTCGTGTCGCATGAGGCGCATGGTAGCACCGGGGGGCGCCCGCTCGCCTTGCCCGGCGCTTGAACCTTCGGCGGCGCTGGCCGAAGGTGCAGGCACGGCGGGAGGTTTAGGCGTCCGGCGATGAACTGGCTAACCATCCTGTTGGCGGTGGTGATCGGCTTTCTCACCTACCGGGCGTATCGCAACGGCTTCGTCCGGGAGCTCGTCTCGCTCTGCGCCGTGGTTCTCGCCGTGCCGCTCGCGGGCATCTTCTACGACGACATGTACCCCAAGGTCGAGCCGATCGTCGATGACCAGAACCTCGCCAGTCTGATCTCGTTCGTCGCGATCATGGCCGGGGTGATTATCGGCGGACAGGTGATTTCGCATCTCCTGAAGAACGTAGTCCACGCCTTAAACCTGGGGATGGTCGATCACCTCGCCGGGGGCGTGTTCGGGTTCGTCAAGGCGGTCGTCATCTGCCAGGTGCTGCTCATCGTATTGGTGGCGTTCCCGAAGCCGGACGTGACCCAGACGATAGACGATTCGCCACTGGCGACGCAGCTCATCGAGACGGCCCCGGCCGTTCTAACGGTCTTGCCGTCGAACTTCGACGCGACGATTAACCTGTTCCTCGATGGGGCGAAGGCGGCGGACGCCAAGCTGGGGCCGACGAAGACGCCGGCGCCCACCCCCGCTCGCTGAGGGCCCGGTCGCGTCTCCCGGCCCCCGTCACTCTTCGATGTCGATCGCCCCGGACGGGCAGATGTCGGCCGCGTCCTCGGCCCCTTCCTTCAGGTTGTCCGGGATCGGGTTCGCCACGATGAGCTCCGGGTAGCCGCCTTCGCCCTCTTTGAAGAGCTCCGGGTGGAGGTAGGTGCACTGTCCACTGCGCAGGCACTTCGGTTTGTTGATCGTCACGTTCACGGGCGTCCATCCGGCGGAAGTTGGCGGCAGTGTACCGCCTGCGCCAGAAGCGCGACGGCGAGGGAGCGGGTGCGTGGCAGATTTTTGCAAGATGAGTCGGCATCATCCTGATTCGGACCGCCTGGGGCGCATGCTCCCCACAAAGACCGCTCCGTATCCGTCGCGGCTAGGAGCCTGTCGGTTTAGTGGGAATCTCCACATGACGGTTCGTGATCGACCTCACCTAAGGGCCGAGAAGGCGTCGATTCGCGAGGAGGCTGACACTCAAGACCCCCATGTTACAAACATAAGTTCGTAGTTATGGATTAAACAGACAGGCTCCTAGCA
>JANXYE010000676.1 GCA_025350285.1 Chloroflexota bacterium | reverse complement strand
GAAAGAGATGCTGCCGATCGTCGACAAGCCGCTCATCCAATACGCGGTGGAAGAAGCCGTGGCCGCCGGTGTGACCCACATCGTCTTCGTGGTCGCCGAGGGCAAGGATGCGGTCCTCCACCATTTCAGTGGCGCCACCCGGGCCGATGCGTACGCAAAGAGCTCGGGCGACCAGGCGCTCATCGAGCGGGTCTGCGGGACGGCGGAGCTGGCGAGGTTTTCGTACGTCCACCAGGAGGCGCCGATCGGCATCGCGCATGCCGTGAACTGCGCTCGCGAGCACCTCGAGGGAGCGCCGTTCGCGCTCATGTTCCCGGACGACATCATCCTCGGCGCGCGCCCGTGCCTCGCCCAGATGGTCGATGCGTACACGCGCGGCGGAAGCATGATCGCGGCGATTAACGTGCCGCGCGCCGAAGTCCCGCAGTACGGGATCATGGACATAGCGGAAGAGGGCAACCCGTTCCGCCTCAAGGGGCTCATCGAAAAGCCGTCCGTCGCGGACGCGCCTTCGACGATGGCGATCGTGGGACGGTATATCCTGGGCGAAACAATCTTCTCGCACATCGACCGAATCCGGCCGGGGAAGAACGGCGAACTTCAGATAACGGACGCCCTGGCCAGCCAGATCGCGAACGGTGAGTACGTCGCGGGGTTCCGCTACGAAGGCCAGCGGTACGACACGGGGCGGCCGGCCGGCTATCTGGAGGCGCAGGTGGCGGCCGCGCTTGCCCGGCCCGAACTGGCGGCCGCGGTGCGCGAGCGTATCGCCGCGCTGATGGGAGTTTAACCCGATGCGTCTGCTTTCGATTGGCCTGCCGCTCCCGCATGTCGATATCGACAACTACAACCCGCTCACGGCGCCGAGTTACTTCGACTACGACGCGCTCTACGTCGAGCCTTTGGCGGTAACGCGGTTCGCGGCCCAGGTGCTCGATGACAACACCGCATTCGAAGCGTTCGACAACCGGCCAGTGGTGAACGCCGCCTCGACGGCGTCGGCTGTTTCAGCGGGCGAGCTGCTAAAGCGGCGGCTCGATGAGACGCAGCGGTTTCTCGAAGCGGGCGGCACGGTCATCGTTTCGGCGCGACCGAACGCCGTGCAATCGGGCATCGTTGGGTTCGAAGGGTGCGACCGGTACAGCTGGCTGCCGGCGCCGGCGGGCATGGCCTGGGGGCCCCCGTACCTGCGCGCGGCGGAGGGCAAGACGATCCGGATCGTGGCCGAGGACCATCCGTTCGCATCGTACCTGCGCGATTTTCGGCGCGACCTCGGCTACCGCGCCATCTTCGACGATCGCCAGCCGCCGGTACGCCAGCACGGCCGCGTGTTCGCGCGCGGCGGAGCGGGTTCGCCCATCGGCGTTGAGTTCGATGTCCTGGCCGGACGCGTGATCTTCCTGCCGGCGTTCCCGGAGGAGACGTACAACCGCGCGGAGATGGCCGAGCGGCTGCTGGACGCGGTGCGGCAGGTGATGCGCGACGCGCGAGCGATTGAGCAGCCTTCCTGGGCGCGGGACCTGTTCGTCCCCGGGCTCGAAGACGCCGAGAGTGAGGCGAAAGGCGCCGAACAGGCCAGCGAAGAGGCCCAGGCGCGGTTGGACGCGGCCAGAGAACACGGAGATGTGCTCACTTCGTACCGGCGGCTCGTGACGGACGACGGGAGGACGCTGACGGACGCGGCCCGTGACGCGTTTGCGCTGCTCGGGTTCGGGGTTCTCGATTCGAAGGACGGCGCTGGCCTCGTCATCGAAACCGAGGGGATAACCGCGTTCGTCGAATGCGAGGGCAGCCGCGGCGAGGTCGTGGAGTGGCCCTACGTGCGGCTCCAGCGGAGGCTTGAGCAACGGCTGCTGACAGAAGGCGACTCGCCCCGGGGAATCGTGATCGCGAACGGCTACCGCTACGATCCACTCGACGCGCGGACGCGGCCACAGTTCACGGAGGCGGTACGTCTGGCCTGCGAAAACTACCGCTATGCGCTGCTCACCGGCGAAACCCTCTTCGCGCTCGTGAAGGGCGCCCTGGCCGGGGCGAGCGAAGGGACACTCGCGGGCTTCCGGCGGAAGATTATGTCCCGCGGCGGACACATCGAAAGCGACTCCGCGCTGGGCCTGACAGAAGAGCCAGCCGAAAGCGGACCGATATTCTGAACCGGACGGCAACGTATACTGGCGAGCATGGTGAAGATCATTCGTCCAGCCGAACGCGATTGCGGGACGGCGCAAACGCTGGGAATGCGCCGTGAAGCCGGCATCTCCGCGGCGCTCACCGGCTCCGAGGGGTTGTGGATGGGGACGGCCGTGAACGCGCCGGGCGCGGCGAGCGCCGCGCACCACCACGGGCACAACGAATCCGGCATCTACATCTTGCGGGGTCGTGTGCGCTTCCGCTGGGGCGAAAAGTTGGAGCACGTGGTGGATACGGAGCCGGGTGACTTCGTGTTCGTGCCGCCGTATGAAATCCACATGGAAGAGAACCTGGACCCGGCGGGCGAGGCGGAACTGTTGCTAGCGCGGAACAGCCAGGAGCAGATTGTCGTCAACGTCCCGGACCCGCGGGAGGGGTAGGCGGTCTTCGCGCCCCGACGGCGGGCGGCGTCATTGTGACCGCTCCCTACACGTCTTGTTGGGGCGCGGTCCTCAGTCCTACACCTCATTTCGGCAGGCCGGCGCCAAGTCGCCGGCCCGTTTCCACGGGAAGCGCCGAGGCGGCGCTTCGCGCGCTCTCTCTAACGGTTGGGGATCGGCGTCTGGGGTGTCACGGTCGCGCCGGGCGGCGGGGTGCCGGTGGGCGTACCCGGGCCAGGCGTCGTTGAGCGGCTCGGTTTCGCCTGAATGTTGAACGTCACGGACGTGCCGATGCCGGTGTCGGTGGTCAGGCGGATGGTGTAGACGCCCGGCGTGAGCGTTGTGCCATCAATCGTTCCAAGGACCTGGTCGGTTACGTTCGAGGTCCCTCCGCCAATCTTCGTCCACTTCGCTGGGGCCGCGCCTTCGCCAATTTCGAGCGTCCAGGACTGCAGATTTGGCAGGCTGATGCCGCCAACAACGGGCGTTGCACCACTGATACTCTTGCCGTTCGTGGGGCTCGCGATGGCCACGGCGGACTGGCCGGAACTCTGCTCCGTCGGCGCGATCGGGATGCCCCGCTGTCTGGCAAGCGCGACGGCGAGGTCAGTCTTGAAGGATGGAAGCTTGACGAAGCCCCTGGTTGCTCGGAAAGCGGCCGGCGTCTGGCTGCTCGCCAGCAGACCATTGCGGGTGTCGATTTCGCGCGTCTCGCACTCGCTCACCTGTTTCACGTCCGTGCGCACCCAGGCGGTGACGGTTTGGCTGCAGCCACCGGGAAGGCCGCGCTCCGTGGTTGGCGACTGAAACTGGATCTGGGCGACGTTCTTTGGCTGTATGAC
>JANXYE010000649.1 GCA_025350285.1 Chloroflexota bacterium | reverse complement strand
TGCTCACCGGACGACCGTGCAGGCCGGGGTCAGCCTCTTCGACTTCCTCGAACCCGCCGGCCCGGGCCCCGTCGCCGACTTCGCCGCGAAATGGACGTCGGGGCTCTACGGCGTGGGCTTCAGCAGTATGCACCAGCAGTCGCTCGCCCGGCATTTCGACGCGCTGGGGGCAACGTACGTCGAAGAGAAGGGCCACCTCTACCTCGCGCCCGATGCGACGCACGGCATGCCGACGGTCATCACCCCACACGTGCCTCGCGCCGCCGTCGGCCACATCCGCTGCCTCTACGAAGTGACGAACCCGGTGGCGGACGCTGCGGCCACGACGGCCCACTATACCGAACTCTTTGGCCTCGACGAACGCCGCTTCTCGCATATCGAAAGCAGGCTTTACGGGTATCGCGGCTCCCTCACGCTCTTCAACCCGCCGGCCTACCTCGACCGTGTGGAGGTAACGGAGACGTTTGGAGGTGGAGCGATGGATCGCTTCTACCAGCGCCGAGGCCCCGGCCTCTACATGTGCTACATCGAAACGGACGACGTCGCGGCGCTGGCGGGGCGCCTTCGCGCTCGCGGCGCCCGTTTCACGGATAGCGAAGACCGCCCGCCAGAAACGGGCCTGTTCATCCATCCGAGTGCCATCGAGGGGATGCTCATGGGCGTCAGCCGCACGAACTACGCCTGGGTCTGGTCCGGCCGGCCAGATCGGGCCGGCGCGGAGGCGGACGCCTACGCCGCTCATTGAGGGCGTCCGTCATGCGCCCGGCGCGCGCTCTTTCGGCATGACGTGCAGGTCCGCCGACGGCATCTCCAGGAGCCAGCGCTTCTGGGTTGCCACCCCAAGCACCTCGTAGGGGCGTGACGCCAGTTCCGCTTCGATCGATGGCCCCCCGTGCGTTGGCTCGCAGCGCAGCGTGTGCGTTGCGCCGTAGGCAAACTCCTCGTTGATCACCGCCTCGACCGTGTTTTCCATCTCCGTGGCGCCCGCGGCCAAACGCCGGAGGTTGACGCGCTCCGCCCGGATCGCGACATCTACGTCGTCGCCTTCGGCCACGGCCGAACCTTCCGGGCGAGCGCAGGAGAACCGCCGGCCTTCGATCGCCACCACCAGATCCGTCCCGCCGCTTTCTGCGATCCGCCCCGCGAAGATGTTTGCCACTCCGGTGAGCTCAGCCACCCGCCGCGACGCTGGCCGCCGGAACACCGTCTCCCTGTCCGTTATCTGGAGGATGCGGCCGCCGTCGAACACCGCGATCCGGTCCGCCAACAGGTGGGCCTCGCGCAGATCGTGGGTCACGAACAGGATCGTCAGGCCCAGATCCGAGCGCAGGCGCAAGAGTTCCTGCCGGAGGGTCGAGCGCAACGCTTCGTCGAGCGCGCTGAACGGCTCGTCGAGCAGCAGGATTCGCGCGTCTCTTGCCAACGCCCGCGCGAGGGCGACCCGCTGTTGCTGCCCGCCGCTGAGCGAGCGTGGGCGCCGATCCGCAAGTTCCGCAATCCGCAGCTTCGCCAGCAGTTCCGCAATCCGCTCCTCTCGCCCGGCCCGTGCCGCGATTCCGAAAGCGACGTTTTGGGCCACCGTCAGGTGCGGGAAGAGGGCCAGATCCTGGACGACGTAGCCCGTGCGACGGGCCTGTGGTGGCAGGTTGATCCCGCTCTTCGCGTCGAAGGCGACGTCCCCATCGAGCACGATCCGCCCGCCTCGTGGCCGGAGAAGCCCGGCGATGACCTGGAGCGTGACGCTCTTGCCCGCACCGGAATGTCCGAACAGCACCAGGATCTCGTCTTTTGCGGCGAACTCCGCCGAGTACGAAAACGTCCCCACCCGCAGTTCCGCGGCGAACTCGATGCTCACCGCGGCTCACCGCCTCGGGCCGCAACGAGCCGGAAGACGACAAGCACGCCCAGCGCCACCACGAGCAAGAACAACGACAGCGAAATGGCTCCCGCGAGGCCCAACGAACTCCCTTCGAATGCCTGGATGATCGCCAGCGGCATCGTCTGGGTTTTGCCTTGCAGGTTTCCGGCGAAGATCAGCGTGGCGCCAAGTTCGCCGATCGAGCGTGCCCAGCAGAGGATGATCCCCGCCGCCAGCGCCGGCCCCGCCTGCGGCACCAGGATGCGGAAGAACGCCCGCAGCCGGCTCGCGCCGAGCGTGTAGGCGACGCGTTCAAGCTGCGGGTCGGCGGCCGCAAAGCCGCTCCGCGCCGCCCGCACGTAGAACGGCGCGGCGACGAGCGTCTGTGCCATCACCACCGCGACGCTGCTGAAGCTCACCGAGTACCCGGTCAGGCTCTCCAACGGTTCGCCGATGAGGCCTCGGCGCCCGAACGCCGTGAGCAGGGCGACGCCCGCCACCGTCGGGGGCAGCACGATGGGCAGGTCGATCAGCGCGTCCACGAAAGCGCGGCCCGGGAAGTGCCCGCGAGCGAGCAGGTAGGCGACCGGCGTCCCGAACGCGATTGCCAGCACTACGGTGACGCTCGAAGTCCAGAGCGAGAGCACCAGCGCATCCCGCGCTTCGGACGTGCGCAGCGCATCCCACGTGCCGCCTTCGTCCAGCGCCCGGTCGACAAGCCCGGCGAAGGGCAGGATGAAGAAGATCGCGAACGCCGCGGCCAAGACGGCTACGGCAACCGCGGCAGACCGGTCACTCCCGATTCCAGTCGCTCGACTCATCTCTTCTCGACCATTCCCCGGCATCTCTCCTCCCGATCATGGGACGGCCGGGAGCTTTCCGAAGCCATACTTCGCGAGTATCGCCTGCCCCGCGGGTGAGAGCACGTACCCCACGAACGCCCGCGCCCCCGCGATCCGCTTGCTCGCCTTGAGCACCGCCAGCGGGTACCGCGCGATGACGTTGTACCTCTCCGGAATGGCGATAGCTCGCACGTCGTTGGCGGCGGCGGCGATTTCCGTCGTGTAGACCACGCCCGCGTCCGCTTCGCCAAGCTGGACCTTTGTGAGGACGCCTCGCACATTCGCCTCCTCGCTCCTGACGTTCGCCAGCACCTTGTCGCTGAAGTCCGCGCCCACGCCGCTCGCGCCCGTCGCGGCCGCGAAGATATCCCTCGCATAGCGGCCGATGGGCACGTCCTTGCCCGCGATGACCAGCTTCACGCCGGGCTTCGCGAGGTCCTGGAACGACTGGACGGCATTGCCCTTCTTCGGGACGGCGACGACCGGAACGTTCGTCGCGAAGACCTGCTGATCCTCGATGCCCGTTTTTTCGCTGACAACCCGCATCTGGGTTTCGTCAGCCGAGGCGAACACGTCCGCCGGCTGGCCCTCGTTGATCTGCACAGCCAGCGCGGAGGAGGCGGCGAAGTTGAACGTCACCTTCGCCTTAGGGTTCTCGGATTCGAACGCCTTGCCGATTTCCTTGAACGCGTCGGTCAGCGAAGAGGCGGCGAAGACAACGATCTCGCCTTCAACCCGGAGCGTTGGTGGCGTCGTGGAAGTGAGCGTAGGGGTGGCGTGCGGGACGCCGTCGTCACCGCCGCAGGCCGCGAACACCGTCGCGAGCATGACCAGCGCACCGAGTGATATCCAGCGCGCCGGTTTCAAATTGCGCTGCTTCAAGTTCGAGCCTCCTCGGCCCGCGCCGCCGATGCCTGAGCCGCCTCGCGCAGCCAGGCCAGCGTGGCCTCAGCCGCCGACCGCTTCGACCCGGCGACCAGCCGGGCGAACCCTTCGGCCCGTTCTTCGGCTCGCCAGAGTCGCTCGCGATACGCCTCGCAGACGCTGATCTGCCGCCCGACGAGTTGCTCCCGCCGCCCGGGATCGAGCCGTTCGAGAAAATAGAGCTTCAACAGCAGGTCCAGCCGCGTCTCCCGCATCCGCAACACCGGTTCATCCAGCCACGCGTCCAGCGTCTCCTGTCCAACGTCCGTGAGGTGGTAGTGCTTGCGTGGCGGGCGGAGCCCAACCCGGTCCTCCAGCCAGGACACGAGCCCGCGGCCCTCAACGTTGCGGATGTAGGTGTAGAGCAGGCTCTGTTCGATGGGAACGACAGCGTCCAGCCCGTCCAGCACCAGCCTCCGGGCCATCTCGTAGCCGTGCATCGGCTGCACGGCCAGCAGTCCAAGGACAGCGAACTCTCCGGGGAGCAACGGTCGTTCGGACATGCCAGGAACAATAGCTCGCAGCCGCAATAGTTGGCAAGAAAGCAATCTGGGACCAGGCCAACGGGTGCTCAGGTTCGTTCGCGCCCGCGCCAGTGCCCGGCTAAAATCGAGCTATCTCCATCCCAGAGGTTCATCATGCCACTCGCCGTCGGCGATATCGCTCCCGACTTCGCACTCGTATCGGACGCCCCAACCCGCGAGAAGTTCAAGCTCAGTGATCACAAAGGCAAGAGCGCCGTGATCATCAACTTCGTCCCCGCCGCCTTCTCGCCGGCGTGCAGCAACCAGCTTCCCCTCATCGAAAAGAAGCGAGCCGAATTCGAATCACAGGGCGCAGTCCCCGTCGTGATCAGCACCGACCACGCCTGGGCGCTCAAGGCCTGGCGCGAACAGCTTGGCCTCGGCTACCCGGTCCTCGCCGATGACAACCCCCAGGGCGCGGTCGCGAAGGCATACGGCGTCTTCATTGAAGCCGCCGGGGTGGCCAATCGAGTCGTCTTCGTCGTTGGCAAAGATGGCAAGATCGCCTGGGTCCAGACCACCGAGAAGATCAGCGACCTGCCCGACTACGACCCCGTGATGGCCTGCTCGAAGGACTAGACGAGACGCTCGACGGCGGACGAGACTGGCTCTGGAACAGTGGGGCCGCGGCCAGCGTCCCCCGTCCAGCGTCTACCTAAACCTGAAGCCTTCGCGCAGGCCCGCGGCGGCTGCCCATTCGCCCGCGGGCAGCTTCTTGGCGCCCTCTGGTTGCACTCGCGAAACCCGCAGCACACCGCCGTTCAGGCGCAGGTCGAACCCGGCTTCATCGACGCGCAAGACGCGGCCTGGCATCCCCGCTTCCTGCTCCCCCGTCAGGCGGCAGTCGAAGATCCGCAGCTTCGCCCCTTCGTGCATGATCCATGCCCCCGGCTGCGGGTTGCATCCCCGGATGAGCGCATAAATGCGCTCCGCCGGTTCGTGGAGCCGGACTTCCCCGTGCTTCTCCTGGCAGGGTGGCTCGTACGTCGAGAGGCGATGGTCCTGTGCTACCCGGGGGGCCTTGTCCACCGCGACCAGTCCGACCGCCTCGGCTATCGCATCCACGCCGAGGTTGAAGAGCTTGTCGAAGTAGATCGAACCGACGGTGTCGTCGGGCCCGATCGGGCAGCGCTTTTGCAGCAGCACCGGCCCGGTATCGATCCCCTTCTCCGGCCAGAAGATCGTGAGGCCGGTCTGCGTGCGGCCGGTGATGATCGCCCAGTTAATCGCCGACGATCCCCGGTGCAGGGGCAAGAGGCTCGGGTGGTACTGGATCGTCCCCCGCGCCGGAACGGCGAAGACCTCGTCCGGCAGGATCTCGGTCACGAATGCCATTACGCAGAGGTCCGCCGCCAGAGCCCGCCAGGCGGCCATCCCCGCCGGTTCCTTGAGTGCGGCTGTCGCGACCAGCGGCAATCCGAGCTGCTCCGCCGCGGCCCAGAGAGCGTCCGCCCGCCCGCCTGACGGCGCCGGTGGCGCGCTCACCCCGGCAATCTCCACGCCATCGCCGATGAGCCGCTTGAGCACCGCCTCACCAAACGCGGCCTGGCCCATGACCGATACCCGCATGTCCTGCCCTCCCCGCTTGCCTGCCTGGCGCATTCGTATCGTAGACTGAACAAGTGATAAATGTCCGCTGGTTTTGCGGGAGGCTTTGGGGCGACGGTCCGCACGTCGCCCCCGTTCGTGGACGCCAGGGAGGCTAGCCGTCCCAACGCGCGGCGCCGCGCCCGCCCAGCATTCCCTGGAGTTACCTGTGTTCTTTGTCGAAGCCGCCCGGCTGTCCGATGGCGAGGCGATCCATCAACTCGTCACCTACTGGGCCGATAACGGTGACATGCTCCACCGGCCCATCGGCGAAATCTACGAAGCAATCCGCGACTTCAAGGTCGTCCGCGACGAAGGCCGCCTGATCGGCACGGGTTCGCTGCACATCATGGGTTCGGACCTCGCCGAAATTCGCTCGCTCGCCGTCAGCGCCGATACCCAGGCCAAGGGTGTAGGCGCCGCCATCGTCGCCTCCTGCATGCGCGACGCCGAAGAGATGGAGCTGGAACGCGTTTTCGCCCTCACGTTCAAGCCGGGCTTCTTCGAAAAGCAGGGCTTTCGCGTCGCGAACGTCATGGAGTTTCCGCAGAAGGTCTGGAACGAATGCGTCCGCTGCCCGTTCTTCACGAACTGCAAGGAAGTCGCGGTCGTGCGGGACTTACGGCCGTCGGCCACCCTCGCCGTCCCCATGTCCCGCGGCTTCTCCCCCTCGCCCGCGAGGTACGAGTTGGGAGAGGGGGCCGGGGGGTGAGGGCCGCACTCGGCTGAGAGCCACGCGGCTGATAGTCTTCGGTTCGGCCCGCGAAAGCCGGTGGCCAACTGCCGAGGTGTGCATGTCCGTCCCGGCCTTCTCCTGGCGCGCCCGGCCAGTGCTCGTTACGGGCGGGGCGTCGTTCATCGGCTCGCACCTCGTCGATGCTCTCGTCGCACTCGGTGCTCAAGTCCGTGTCGCCGACGACCTGAGCTCGGGCACGGTCGAGAACCTCCAGACGCACCTCGACGCCGGCTCCATCGACTTCCGCGAGGGTGACCTGCGGGATCCCACCTTCGCCCGCGACGCCGCCGCTGGCACGAGCGTCGTCTTCCACCTCGCGGCCGACCACGGAGGACGCGGCTACGTTGATCTCAACCAGGCCGCCTGCGCCACGAACCTCGTCCTCGATGGCGTTGTCTTCGCCGCCGCGGTCCAGGCAGGCGTCCAGAAAGTCGTCTACGCCTCGTCTGGCTGCGTCTACCCGAACTTCCGCCAGATGGACGTCAGCGAGGATCTCTACCTCGACGAAACGGCCGCCGGTCCGCCTTACGATGCCGACAACCTCTACGGCTGGGCCAAGCTGATGGGCGAAATGACGCTCAGCGCCCTTCACCGTGAAAGGGCGATCAAGGCCGCATCCTGCCGCTACTTCACGGTCTACGGCCGCCGCGGCCGCGAAAACCATGCCGTGATCGCGATGATTGCCCGTGCCTTCCTCAAGCAGACGCCGTTCGAACTCTGGGGCACGGGCGAGCAGATCCGTAACTGGACGCACGTGGGCGACATCGTTGAGGGCACGATCCTCGCCGCCGAGCGCATCGATGACGCCACCGCAATCAATCTCGGGACGATGGAGCGGATCCGAGTCATCGACGCGGCCCGGGAGGTGCTGCGCTACACCGGCCTCGAGATGCCGATCGCCACCCAACCCGATCAACCGACGGGTCCGCTCAACCGCGTCGCCGACAATGCCCTCGCCCGCCGCCTGCTCGGGTGGGAGCCGCGCGTCAAGTTCATCGATGGCCTGCACGACACCATCGACTGGTACTTCGCGACGAAGGACAGGGCCGAGATCGCGCGCGACTTCGAGTCTCTCCTCACCTCCCGATGACCAGCGTCTTGTCCGGCCTGCGCGAAGCCGTGCGTCGCAGACTGCCTGCCTCGCTGGCCCTCCTCATTGGCCTGAACGACCGCCGCGGGTCGGGCGCGGCGCCCGTGGCACGGTTGGAGGCGCCTGCACTCAAGACGATGTACCGCTGGCTTGCCCGCGCCGAGTTGGAAACCGCCGAGGCCCACCTCCAGCCCCTCTTCCGGGCCGCGACGCGTTCGCCACAGGCCGGAATAGAGGCCGTTGTCGTGGGCATTCTCCTCTGCATCGCGCTGCCAAATCGCCGCCGCGCGGAAGGGCTTCTCGGCCTTCTTGAAGCGAGCTACTTGCCGCCGGACCGCGACATCGCGGTGGCCCGGATGCGCCGCCGCCTCGCCGTCCTCAACCGGACCGCCCTAACCGCGCCGTTTCCCGCGCTCCCAGAATCGGCAGACTTCGAGAGCTTCGCCGCGGCCGTCCGCGAGGCGACCGCTGGCATGCCTCTCCCCGATACGCTGCAGCGGGCGCGAGAAGAGCGCTTCCGCCGCGGTCGCGTGCGCCAGGGAGCGCGCCTCCCGGGCCGTCCGCCCGTCGTACTTTTCATCCAGGAAGGTCTCGGCAACCAGCTCTTCCAGTACGCCGCCGGGCTCGCCTTCGCCCGGCGCACGGGAGGCCGCCTTCGCATCGACCTCGACTGGTACACCCACGCGGCCTCGGCTCGCGAACTCCTGCTTCCCCGCTTCCGCGCGCCCCTCCTCCGCGCCAGCCGCTGGGACCTTGCCCGCGCGTTCACACAGCGCCACGCGGCGCCGCTATCGGGCATCGACCAGTTCATGTTTGATGCCCCGGCGCCCGCCTGGTTTCGCGGATACTGGGAGGACGCGGTCTACTTTCAGGCGATAGAGCCCGAGGTTCGCCGCCTCTTCCGCCCGCGTGACCCGGCCGTCGCGGCCCGAGCCGCCGCCATCGTTTCGGCCGCCCGTTGCCCCGGCGGCCAGGTCGTGGCCATGCACATCCGGCGCGGCGACCGCGCCCCCGGCGCCCGTGCAAGCAACCCCGGCAGCACTCTTCCCCCGGCCTACTACCGCGAAGCCGCCAGCCGGTTCCCGTCCGGTACCACCTTCCTCGTCTTCTCGGACACGCCCGCCGATATCGCGTGGTGCCGGGAGCATATCGCTCCCGGCGAGGGCTACCGCTTCCGCTTCAGCGACGGCCTCGACCCGGTCCTCGACGTGTTCACCATCGCCGCCAGCGACCACGCCATCATCGCCGCCAGTACGTTCAGCTGGTGGGGAGCGTGGCTCGGCGAGCGCCCCGGCCGGCGCGTCCTCGCCCCGGACCCGTTCCAGAGCCTTGGCGCCTGGCGGGTCGGCCTGGACGCTGGGTTGCCGATGCTGCCCGGCTGGGAGACGGTGCGCTTCACGCCCCCCGATCGCTGCTTCCGCTCGCCCTGAGCCCGAACCACGGCGCATACCCGTAGGCAACCATCAACGGCCAGGTCCGCCACGTGACCGCCAGCTTCCGCCGGAACGGCATCGCCCGCCGCCATTCGTCATCAAGCTCGATCCGGCGTTCTCCTCTCTCAAAGCGGATGGGGTTCCCGCGGATAAGATGATGTTCATGGTCCCGGAGAAGTTCCGCCAGCGGCGCCGGTGGCAATCCCGCGAATCGCAGCAGGCGCTGCATCGTCGGCCCGGGCCGCGATGCGAGCGTCTCGTACTTGATGTGCAGCCGTCGCCCGCGGGCCAGCCAGGCAAGTTCTGTCGCCACGTTGACTGCCAGCCACCTGTGGGAAGCCTGGCGCAGCGGCTGCGGCGAAAACTTTGGCCTCCGCCACGAGAACACCGTCGCGCGCGGATCACGCACGAGATGGACCATCCGCGTTTCGAATCCTTCCAACTTGGAAAGCTCGTAGCTGAAGTACGGATGTTTCGACGAATCGACGATCACCTCACATCCGGAAACCTCGGCAATGGCCCCGTACAGCCGGGCGCCTACCCCGGCCACGCGCACGGCGCCGCGGCACGGTGTCTTGACGGCTCCCATCCGCACATCGATCCCGCCGCGCTTCGCCTGCGCGTGCCGGTAGAGGCCTGAACCGGCTCATACCCGGCGGCGGCTACACTGCGCTGGATGCCCCGTCCGTTCGCCTGGCCGCTCCTCGCCATGGCCGCCCGGGAGGACCGGCGGGAATGGCAGGGCAAGCATGGGGAGGCCCCCACCCGGGCCGAGGCGCAAGCCCAG
>JANXYE010000637.1 GCA_025350285.1 Chloroflexota bacterium | reverse complement strand
TAAGTTGCCGGGTATCAGACGGCTAGGAGCCGTAGTTCCCGCTACGCCAAACAACGCAACGGAAGCCCGCCGTTGTAGGCCACCATCGCCTGGAACATCTCCAGCAGCGGTAGTGGCGTGGCGCGCGGTTCGCCCCGGAACTCCGAGTAGGCCCGATGCAGGTTGGGCACAATCCGCTCCGGGTCGGTGAGGTCGGCGAACTGGTCCAGGTCGAGGTCCTTCGCCAGGTCGCTCGCGGAAGCGCCAGCATCGAATCCCATACGTGCCGCCTCAAGTACGAACCGGATGTACGAGCGCACCTGATGGATGACGTCCGGGCCGCAGATGGCCCCGTGGCCCGGCACGATCGTCTCCGCCCCCAGCGCCTCGATCGTATCCAGCGCCTCGAGCGATCCGGCCAACGACCCGAAGAGCGTGAACGGCGTCCCTCCATTAAACAGGACATCGCCCGAAAACAGCACCTTCCGCGCCGGTATCCAGACGGCCACGTCGTTCGAGGTGTGTGCCGGCCCGACGTACATCAGTTGCAGTTCGAGGCCGTCCACCCAGACGGTCAGGCGGTCCTTGAACGTGATCACTGGTGGCGCCGCCGGACAATCGCCGAAGTCCGTATCCGGAAAGAGCGGCGTTCGGCGTGGGAAGCCCGGGTTGGCCATCATCTCTTCGCGGCAGAGTTCGTGGGCGATGATCGGCGTGTTCGGCGCAAACAGGAAGTTCCCGTTCGTGTGGTCGGCGTGGTGATGTGTGTTGATGAGCGAAGTCACGGGGTTCGGCGTGATGGCCGAAACGGCCGCCCGCCAGGCCCGTCCTCGCGCCTCGGTACCGGTCGCATCGACGACCGTGGCCGTCCTGCTCCCGACCACACAGCCGGCGTTGTTCAGAAACCAGCTGCCATCGAGCTGGATGTATGCGAAAATCCCCGGGCTCACTTCCACCGTCGCCGGCGCCGGGATGTCGGCCCCGTAGGGCACGTAGCCACTGCTCATCGTCTTCTCCTCCGCCCGCGCACTATACCCGGAGTGCCGAAGTGCCGGAGCATCCAACTGCCCGCAGGCATGCACCGTTCTCTCGGAACTCGGAACTCGGAACTCGGAACTCGGAACTCGGAACTCGGAACTCGGAACTCAGGACTCGGAACTCCATACGTGCTACTGTCTACCGCGCGGTAAGACATCTCCGCTGGAGCACGTATGAAAGTCCAGGTTGACCACGATCGCTGCGAAGGCCATGGCAAATGTCAGATGGCCGCCCCCGAAGTCTTCGAGTTCCGCGACGACGACCTCAGCTACGTCCGCCTCGACGAAATTCCTGAGGAGCTGAAGGCGAAGGTCGAAAAAGCCATTCGTCTCTGTCCCCGCCAGGCGATCGACTGGGTGAAATAACCCGACGCCACTACCCGTCCGTAGGAGTCCCCTCATGGTCCTCGAAGCACCCGTCCGTTTGAATTTGAACATGGTCGATCTCGCCGACCCCGACATGCACATGCGCTACGGGCAGCACGACCTCTTCCGGCTCCTGCGCCGTGAAGCGCCTGTTCATTGGAACGACGCGAACGAGGTCTACGCACCGTTCTGGTCGCTCACGAAGTACGACGACGTGATGCAGGTCTCCCGCAACCCGCAGCTCTGGAGTTCGGAACAGGGCATCTCAATCATCCCGAGGGTGATGGACGAAGCAGCGGCGAACCTGAACTCCTTCGGCCGCATGCTGATCGTGATGGACCCGCCTCGCCACGTTCGTCTCCGCCGCCTCGTGAACAAAGGGTTCACGCCGCGCGCGGTCGCGATGCTCGCGCCGGAGATAAAGCGGATCACGAACGAAATCCTCGACGGTATCGCGGCGCGCGGGTCGGCCGATTTCGTTGTCGATGTTGCCGCCCAGCTCCCGCTCGCGGTCATCTGCAGCATGATGGGCGTGCCCCGCAAGGACTGGGACCTCATGTTCCAGCTCACGAACAAGGTTCTCGGCGCCACCGACGAGGAGTACCAGACGGACCTTCCTGAAGGCATGGTGCGCGGCAGCGACGATGCCTCCCGCCACACCGGCCAGGTCGGCTTCCTCACGATGCTTCAGTACTTCGGCCAGACGCTACAGGAGCTGCGGGGCGGCCGCCGCGGCGAGGACATCACGAGCATCCTCATCGACGCGGAAGTCGATGGCGAAAAGCTGAGCGACGACGAGATCCTCTTCTTCTGCTTTCTGCTCATCGTCGCGGGCAACGAAACGACGCGGAACGCCATCTCCGGCGGGCTGCTCGCTTTTTCCGAGAATCCCGGCGAACAGGCCCGCCTGCTGGCCGACCCGTCGCTCATGGATAGCGCCGTCGAAGAGGTCCTCCGCTGGGTCTCGCCGGTGACCCACATGACGCGTGTCGCGACCGCGGACACGCAGATCCGTGGCCAGAAGATCGCCGCCGGCGAGCAGGTCGCGATGTGGTATCCGTCGGTGAACCGCGACGAAGATATCTTCGCCGACCCCTACCGCTTCGATATCGGGCGCACGCCGAACGAGCATCTCGCCTTCGGTATCGGCGAGCACTTCTGCCTCGGGGCCGGCTTCGCCCGCCTGGAGCTGAAGGTGATGTACGAAGAGCTCTTCGCCCGCTTCCCGGACATCGAAGTCACGGGCCCGGTGGAACGTCTGCGTTCGAACTTTATCGGCGGGATCAAACATCTGCCGGTCGGCTTCGCGGCGCGTTAGTAGTTGCGGTCGGCGAAGGGCAACTCAAGTTGAACCGTCGGCGATGAGCCGGAACATCGGGGCCGCGTCTTTTGCGTTGGTTGTAGCGCCAGGCGTAGGCGTTCACGTAGCTTTGAAGGCGCCTTACGGTCCGCCTGAAGCGCGCCCTATTGCGCCCGCGCCTTTTCCACGGCCCACAGCCACTCCGCGCGGCGAGCGAGGCCCCGCGGCATCTCGCGGAAGATGCGGAAGTGCGCCGGCACCATGGCGTACCAGTACAGCAGTCCGCCCACACCCGACGGGTGAAACCGTGCGGTCATGACGATCGTGGAGCGGTCCTCCCCCCGTGGCTCGACCGCTAACTCCAGAATGGCCACGCCCGGGAGCCGCATCTCGGCCACGAGGGTCAGCCGCCGCCCGGGTTCGATGGCGGCCACGCGCCAGAAGTCGATAGCGTCGCCGACGCGGAGCTGGACCGGGTGCCGCCGCCCGCGGCGCATCCCCACTCCACCGGCGAGCCGGTCCATCGCTCCGCGCAGCCGCCAGAGCGAGTCCGCGAAGCCGTAGCCATTCGCGCCGCCGATGCTCCGGATGATGTCCCACGTGCTGTGGGCCGGCGCCGCAACCTCTGTCCGCGTCTCTTCGCCTTTGGAATAGAACGAAACCGATGGGTTGTAGCCGCGAAACGCCAGCGAACCTTCAGTCCAGCGTGCCGGCAGGGGCGCATCGCGTTCTTCGCGCAGGGCCGCTTCGACCGCCTCGCGGTACGTATGCAGCGGAATTGGGAGGAGGGCGCGGATGGCCCTGTCGTCAGCCACGAGGTCGTGTTTCAGCCCGTCGATCAGAGGCCGCGCGACCGATGCCGGGACGCTCGTCACCAGGTCCAGCCAATAGGACGAAAGCCGCGGGCTGAGTACCGGCAGCGGCACTATCAGCCGCCGTTTCCCGACGACGCGGCCGTACTGAGTAATGAGTTCGGCGTAGCTCAACGTCTCAGTGCCCGCCACATCGAATATCGCGTTGGCCGGCACGTCGATGCTGGCCAGACCCAGCAGGTATGAGAGCAGGTCGTCGAGCGCGATCGGCTGGGTCTTGCTCTTCACCCAGCGAGGCGTCGTCATGATCGGAAGGTGGTTCACGAGGTCACGGATCACCTCGAAGCCGGCGGAGCCAGCCCCGACGATGATCCCTGCCCGCACCTCGATCACGGGCACGGCGCCCGCGCGCAGGACGGCGCCCGTTTCGCCCCGCGAACGCAGATGGGCGCTGGAGTCGCCAGCCGGCTGAAGACCGCCGAGGTAGATGATCCGCCCAACGCCAGCTCGCTCGGCGGCTTGCCGGAAGTTCGTCGCCGCCTGGCGGTCGCGTTCGGCGAACCCCTCGCCGCCGCTCATCGAGTGCACGAGGTAGTAGGCCGTATCGACGTTCGCCAGCGCCGGGCCGAGCGTATTTGGGTCCAAGGCGTCCGCCGCGACGGTCTCGACGTCCGTCCAGCCACGGTCTTGAAGCACATCGAGCCGCCGGGCGATGGCCCGCACGTACCCGCCGCTGGCGCCGAGGCGCGGGACCAGGTGGCTGCCGATGTAGCCGCTCGCGCCAAACACGGCGATTGTCGTCATCCCGTTCTCCCGGCCGCGGCCCGTTCGGCCTGCT
>JANXYE010000632.1 GCA_025350285.1 Chloroflexota bacterium | reverse complement strand
GGCGAAGACCTGCTGGTGTTGCGGATCCCAGTAGCTTAACGAAACGTACGGGTTCGCTCCGATGTGCGACGCCTTGAACGAGTCTCGGCCAGTCGCGATGTAGCCCGTCGGTCCCTCCCAGACAGGGTGCAGCATGCGCGCGCGCGGCCGGCCCTGTCCGTCCACCGTCGTGAACGTGCACCAAACGATGCGCTGCACGCGGGCGTTGAATTCGTCCTTGATCTCGTCAAACGATGCGACATCCATGGTTTCGTTTCCTCGATTACCGGTTGTGCCAGACGGTCACCGGCTTGCCCGCCATCGCTTTAGTAAGCGAATGAGTTCCACGCGGCCCCGGTGCCGGGCGGAGTAGATAGTAGCGCTCTCCAGTTAGCCGTCGAGTGCCGGCAAACCCGTGTCGCTGGACGGGCAGCCAGTTTCGCGCCAGAATCCCGGCATCTTCCGCGTTGGAGCGCCAACATGGCCATGGCCAGTGCAGCCGAGATCGATATCGCCCGCAAGCTCTTCCTCGCCTGGAGTTCCGGCTTCGCCGATGCCCCCGCCGAGTTCATGACCGACGACGCGGTCCTCCGCGACATCGTCGCCGGGGAGGCGAAGGTCGGATGGCCCGCCATCCGCGAATTCTTCGCCGGTGGCCTTGTCGCGTGGCCCGACCTCGACCTCACGCCCGACCAGTACTGGACGAGCGAACGCGGCGTCGCGCTGAGTTGGGTGATGACGGCCACCGTCCCGGACGCCCGTTTCGGGGCCGAGGCCCAGGGCAAAAAGTGGCGCAGCGAAGGGATGACCATCCTGGAGTTCCGCGACGGCAAGGTCTGCCTTGAGATCGATTATCACAACGCCGCGAACGTAGCGCGGTCGCTGGGACTGTAGGCGAGGACCGCACGAGGCCCTACTTGCGAAAGAATTCGACGTTCACCCGCTCGAACCGCTCCCACTCAGGCGGCAGATCGTAGTTCGAGAAGACCGCCTCCACCGGGCAGACCAGGGCGCAAATGCGACAGTCGATGCAGCGGCCCGGGTCGATGAAGTGGGCCATTGGCCATTGGCCGTTAGCCGTGAGCTGCGGGGCTCACCCGTCACGGTGGCCCGGAGCGGGGTCTCGTCTTCAGTGCCCCGGCCAATGGCCAACGGCTAATGGCCCAACCCCCCGTTGACACGAACTCCCCACGGTGGCATGGTATCCCTACGGACTTAGTGTCATTGTGACACTAAGTAGCTCAGGGAGGCTCCCATGACCGTCGCCACGCTGCCCCGCAAGGGCACTCGCCAGTACGAAGAGCGCCTGTCCCTTTTTACCGACCCGGATACCTGCCCGACGGACGTCCTGAAGCCTGTGCCGCTGGTGGAAGAGCAGGCGTTCATCAGTTGGCAGCAGGACATTCCGCGAGAGTACCTCCACCTCTCGCCGGAGGAGACCGACCGCCGCATCAGCGACGCCCGCGCCTACCTCGGCGCAAGGCTCGTCATCCTCGGCCACCACTATCAGCGGGACGAGGTGATCAAATACGCGGACTTCACGGGCGATAGCTTCAAGCTGGCGCAGCACGCGGCCGCCCAGCGCGAGGCCGAGTACGTCCTCTTCTGCGGTGTGCATTTCATGGCCGAATCGGCCGACATCCTCACGGACGAATCTGTCCGCGTGATGCTCCCGAACATGGCGGCCGGCTGCTCCATGGCCGACATGGCCGACCCAGACGATGTTTACGCCTGCTGGGACAGCATCCAGGAAGCGCTCGGCGGGAAAGGCACGGTCGTCCCGATCACCTACATGAACAGCGCCGCCAGTCTGAAGTCGTTCACGGGCAAGAACGGCGGCATCGTCTGCACCTCCAGCAACGCCGACAAGACGTTCAAGTGGGCCTTCGAACGCGGCGACAAGATCCTCTTCTTCCCGGACCAGCATCTCGGGCGCAACACCGGCTACAACATGGGCATCCCGCTGGACCAGATGGTGCTGTGGAACTGGCACAAGCCGAACGGCGGACTCACGGTCGAGCAGGTCGAGCGGGCGAAGGTGATCCTCTGGCAGGGCCACTGCAGCACCCACCAGCGCTTCAGCGTCGAGCAGATTGAGAAGGCCCGCCGCGAACACCCGGGCCTGAAGGTGATCGTCCACCCCGAATGCAGCTGGCAGGTCGTCCAGGCGGCGGACATGAACGGCTCGACGGAGAAGATCATCAAGACCGTGAGCGAGGCGCCGGCCGGGTCCACCTGGGCGGTGGGCACTGAGATCAACCTCGTCAGCCGTCTCGCCCGCGAAAACCCGGACAAGACCGTCTTCTGCCTCGACCCGGTCGTCTGCCCCTGTAGCACGATGTATCGCATCCACCCGGCCTACATCGCCTGGGTGCTGGAGGGCCTCGTCTCCGGGCATGTGGTGAACGAAGTGAAGGTGGACTCGGCCACGCGGGAGTGGTCGCTGGTGGCCCTGGAGCGAATGCTGGCGGTCCGATGAAACACGTCGATGCCCGTGGTATCATCGGCAACATGAGTGTCGAATTCGGCGGCGAATTTATCTTCCCACCCGGGACGCCGAGGTCCGGTCGAGCGGCCGGCCACGAGCGCAAACCGGACGGCTCCTTGATGCCCGCTGATGCGAGCGAAGCTAATCTCGTCCCGAGTTGGTCTGTTCCGGTTAAGTCGGACTCGCCGCTAGAACTCTGACGCTCTGCTGGGCTACCTGCTCGTCGTCGAGAAGTAGCGAGGGACGCAGGATACCCGGCACGCGACCCAGTATCTGCATCTCCCGCATACGGGTCGCCATTACTCCCGGGGCAGGCCGAGCCCGCGCGTCGCGATGACGGTGCGCTGGATCTCGCTCGTGCCGCCCTCGATCGTGTTCGCGACCGTCCGCAGAAACCCGAACTGATGCCGGAATGCCGGCGAGGCCGCGCTCGATGCCTGGCCTTCCATGCCAAAGATCTGGATCGCCACCGCGCCGATCCTCTGCTGGAGTTCGGCCCCGAACAGCTTCGCCATCTGTGCTTCGCGCGTCGGTGCGATGCCCGTCTTGTCCTGCTCCGTCGCGATCTTGT
>JANXYE010000476.1 GCA_025350285.1 Chloroflexota bacterium | reverse complement strand
TGGGCCAGGAAGACGACGCCCACGACCAGGCTGAACACCGCCGCGAACGCGCCAACAACGACGTAGATGACCTGGCGCCGGTGGGCAGAAACAAATCCGGCGGTGGTGACGACGGTCACGATCGAGTTCGCTATCAGGATGCCGACTACGAAAACGAACAGGGTCGCCACGCCCATTGTCCGCGAACCCGCCCCGACCGCCGCTCCGATGATGAGCACCTGTGTGCCGGTTTCGGCGCCGATGCCGTGGATAAGGCCGATGCCGTAGGCGGTTCGAGGACCGTATTGGAGCGACTGCGGACTGGCGTGCTCGTGGTGATCCCGTCCGTCGCCCGCCGTGCCGCGGAGGCGGTGCGTCAGCCGGTGGAATCCGTTGCGGACCAAGGAGAACACCAGCATCCAGCGGCTCTGGATCCGGAACTCTCCGCCGCCCCGGAAGAATCGGTAGAGCGAGTAGAAGAGGTAGGCGGATAAGAGCACGAGCGTCACGCCGACGACGCTTTCCATGATCGGGTCGAGCCAATCGGGCAGTATTTCGGAAAACAGGATGGCGGCCAGCCCGAGGACCACCACCATCGACCCGTGGCCGAGCGCGTACATGCTCCCGAGGTGGAGCGGTTGCCGCTGCGTTTGCCAGAACGCCCGCCACGAGCGCCCTCCCGTTCGCACTTCCGCGGTGTGCGGCGCTTGACCTCCGCCGGCAAGTGCTCCCGCGAACGCAGCCGTCAGACTGTGGCCGCTTTCATCAGTCAGCATCACGCCGGGCTCCCTGGCCAGCACCGTCTCGCGCCGGTCGATGGGCCCGGCCGAGGCGCTCGTGATGTCGGTGATCGCCGCGATGTGATCCCAATCGATCCCGTGCCGGATGCCGAGCGCCAGCGCGCCAGCGAGAATGGCCACCGTCCCGCCAATATCGGCCAGCAAGAAAGGCCCCATGCGCTGCTCCAACTCGCGAGGCTCGAAGCCGCCAGCGTGTCGCGAGTGCCCGGAATCATCGCACGACGATGCAACTCGTCGCAACTGCATCCGACGGCAGATCTAGGGCAGGCCCGAGCGCTGATGGCTTGCGTGACACGGAGGGTTTGCCCCCTGGCCACACCGTTTCTATCGTGAAGCTGTGCACGAACCCGCCACCTACCGCGTCGGGGACTTCGATATCGCCATCGTTTCCGACGGCCACACCCAACTCGATGGCGGCGCCGTCTTTGGCCTCGTGCCGCGCGTTATGTGGGAACCTATCGTTGGCCGCGAAAATATCGACGACCAGTACCGCATCTCGCTCGCGCTCAATTGCATGGCCGTCCGCCGGGGCGACGACGTGATCCTCATCGAGACCGGCATGGGCGACAAGCACGGCCCCCAGGTGCGCGAAAAGATCTTCCCCGGCGACTACGGATACCTGCCCCAGTCCCTCGCGTCGGCCGGGATCGAATTCGGAGCCGTCACCGCCGTTGTGAACACCCACTTGCACGCCGACCACTGCGGCTGGAACACGGTCCGTCGTGGCGATAGCGTCGTGCCCACGTTCCCAAACGCGCGCTATTTCATCCAGGCCGGCGAGTATGAAGCGGCAACGCACCCGAACGAACGGACCAAAGGCACGTACTTCGAAGAGAACTTCCGCCCCCTGGAGACCGCTGGCCAACTCGAACTGGTGGATGGCGAACGCGAGATTCTCCCGGGTGTCCACTTCATTCCGGCACCCGGCCACACCGCCGATCATTCGATCGTCGTCCTCCAGTCACGTGGCGAAACGGCGATCTGCCTCGGCGACCTGGCCCATAACGCCGTCCAGATTGAACGAGCGCCCTGGATCCCGGCCTTCGACATCCTCCCGCTCGTGAGCCTCGAATCGAAGAAGCGCATGGCCGAACGCGCGATCCGCGACAACGCGCTCCTCGTCTGCGTGCACGAGACCGTCCCTGGCGTTGGCCACCTCCAGGAAACGAACGGCCGCCGGACCTTCGTCCGCGAATGACGGGCCCCCAGCGTCTTTACCACGTCGCCCTGCGCGACCTGCACGCCGCCGCCGGGTCGGCGTTCGTCTCCCGCCTGGGATGGTCGCTGCCGGCCCACTACGGCGACCCGGCCGCCGAACACGCGGCCCTGCGTGGGCACGCCGCGATCTTCGACCGCTCCCACCGCGGCCGGTTCATCGTAAGCGGCACGGATGCTTCGGATGTGTTGCACACCGTCTTCGCCGGCCACGTCGATGAACTCGAAGAAGGCCGTGCCATGCGCACCGTCGCGCTCAACGACCGCGGCGAAATCGACGACCTCGTCCTCATCGCGCGGACCGGTGGCATTTCCTACCTCGTGACCGGCGAGCCAACCCGCCGCACGGCCACGTTCGAGCGTCTGAACGCCGCCGTCGGCCCGGACTTCGATGTCCGCATCGACGACCGCACGGAGACGACCTGCCTCATCGCGCTGGCCGGCCCGGCCGCGAACGAGATGGCTCGCCGCCACCTGAACGAAGGTCTGCCGGCGGTGCTCCAGCCGATGCACAACGTGGCCTTCGAGTTTCACGGCTTTCGCGCCCTCGGCACGCGCACCAGCGACGTGGGCGAAGACGGCTTCGAACTGATGCTCGCGCCCGCCGTTGCCCAGCACGTGATCGAGACGCTGCGGGCCGCCGGTATCCCCCTGGCTGGCTTCGAGGCGCAGGAAGCGGCCCGCGTGGAGGCCTGCGTCCCTGCCTTCTCGCCCGACCTGGAACCCGGCCTCAGCCCAGCGGAGGCGGACCTGGACACCCTGCTCCACATCCCAGGCGGCCGCGAGCGCTGGATGCTGAGCGCGGTGCTCATCGATGGCCCGCCGCCGGCCGCCGGCACGCGAGCCCTGCTCAGCGGCGCCCCGGTTGGCGAACTGCGAAGCTCCGTCAGCTCGCCTTCACTGAACGCAACCATCGGGCTCGCCGTTATCGAGTCGCGAGTTGCGCTCCCGGGCACAAGGCTTGACCTTGAGGGCACATCCGCGACCATCGTCGCGAAACCTTTCTACCGCCGGAGAAGCTAAGCAATGGTCCCAGGCATGGAGAACATGAACATCTACATCCCCGACTGGGCGGGGGTGACGGAGCTCAGCCTCGGCAGCTCCTGGCGCGCCGTCTGGGTCAACCGCCGCGAGCTCCCGGAGGGCGCGCCGCTCCTCTACGGCTACGCGGTCGTGGTCTGCGAGGACAAGGGCTACGTCACCCGTCCGGCCGGCGACGTTCGCTGGGCCGCGGCCGAAGGCGCCGTGAACGCGGACGAGAGGCCAGAAGCGTTCGTCAAGCGCATCGCCCTCGAACAGACGGGCGCGCAGGGCGGCAAGAGCTTCGTCGCCGGGTTCCTCGAAGTGAAGGCCACGAGCCACAACCCGGACTTCCCCGCCGGTTTCGCGGCCGTCCGGCCGGTTTACCTCCACGTCGCGGCGAAGATGCAGGACATCGGCAAGGCTTCCGGCTACGAACGCCGACGGCTCCCGCTGAACGAGTTCGCGGCGGCCCTGCGCAAGGCGTACCCGGAACTGCACGAAGGGATCACGGCGCCCGTCGATCATTACCTCGTGATGAAGGCCAAGGGCACGCTGTAGGGCGCTACGCGACGCTCGGGATGGCTCGGAGCTGGGCCGCCACTCCCTATCGGTCGCGGTGCTGAAGCCGCGCGACCAGGTCCTCCAGGGCCGCCGTGGTCGAGTCGAACGCTAGCTCGTGCCAGGGGATGGCGTCAGGGTGGAACCAGCCAATCTCGCTCGTTTCGTCGCCGACCTCGGCCTCGCCCAGCGCGTCGGCGGCGTAGACGATCACCACAACGCCGGGCTCGATACGCGTGTACACACCGAGCAGCGAGAGGTTCGCGACCTCCAGGTGAGCCTCCTCGCGGGTCTCGCGGATGGCCGCTTCCTCGGCGGTTTCACCGACATCCATGAACCCGCCGGGAAAGACCCACATCCCGCGTCGCGGCTCGATATCCCGCCGCGTCAGGAGGATCTGCCCGTCGGCCCGGACCGGGAGCGTCCCGGCCACCGGCCGTGGGTTGATGTAGTGGACGAAGCCGCAGCCGATGCAGACGAGCCGCCGTTTGGTGTCGTTCTCTGGTGTCGCGCTCGAGAGCCGTTCGCCGCAGTGCATGCAGTAGCGGCTGAACGTGTGGGGGTGGCTGCTCATGCGCGCATCCCCGCTGGCGGCTGCATCCCGAGCGACTCCGGGCCTTCGATCCACTCCTCGCCGTCCTCCCAGACTTCCTTCTTCCAGACCGGGACGCGCTTCTTGATCTCGTTGACCAGCCAGTGCCCGCCTTCGAACGATTCCGCCCGGTGGCCGCAGCTGACCGTGATCAGCAGGCTCGTCTCGCCGATGGCCAGCTTCCCAGTGCGGTGGAGGACGGCACAGTCGATAAGGCCGAAGCGAGTCTTCGCTTCCTCGGCGATTTCGCGCATCACCTTCTCGGCCATCGAGGGGTAGGCCTCGTATTCGAGGAAGCCGACGCGCCGCCCGAGGCTGTTGTCGCGCACGACGCCGAGGAAGACGTTGACCGCCCCGGCCGCTGGAGACTCGACCGCCGCGATCGCTTCCTGGGTGTTCAGCACCTGGTCTGTCACGCGAATCAGCATCAGCAGCCTCCAGAAACGGGTGGGATGAGGGCGAGGGTCGCGCCGCCACGGACAGGGTCAGCGTCCTTCACGTACTCCTCGTCGAGGGCGTACATCAGGTTGGGGACGAAGGGCGCCAGCTCGGGACGGCAGGCCACCAGGCGGTCGCGCACCGAACCGACGGTATCGCCCGGTTCGATCGGCATTTCCAGCCGCCGGATGCCGGCGGCCGCGGCGACCGAGGCGAAGAGCAGGATGGTGATCGTCACCTGCGCATTGTAGCCCACGCCGCCCCCTTGCCGTGCGCCGTCTGAAGGGCTGGAATGCGCGGATGCAGATGTCCCGGCCCGCGATGTTCGTCCTGGATCTCCTCTTTCCGAAGCGCTGCGTGGGCTGCGGGACGTTCGGCACGTTCCTCTGCGGCCCGTGCGCGGACGGAATGGAGCGCGCGACGGGAACGCCTGACCGCTGCCCCAACTGCGCGGGCCGCTGGCCGAAGCCGCTGAACTGCCCGCGCTGCGCCCACTGGAACGCCCTCGATGGCGGCCGGGCGGCGTTCGAGATGGCCGGGCCCGCCCGCCGGGTGGTGCATGCTCTGAAGTACACCGGCGTCCGGGCAATCGCGCCGTGGATGGCGGAGCGGATGCAGCCTCTCCGCGAGGGGCTCGAGTCCGCGCTCTTCCTGCCCGTGCCCCTCCATCGTTCGCGCACGAGGTCCCGCGGTTTCAACCAGGCGGAGGTCCTGCTGGCCGCCCTCGGCTGGCCGAGAGCGGAGGGCAGGCTTGTTCGCCATCGCCAGACTCGGACGCAGGTCGGGCTCCATCTTCGCGAACGGCGGGCGA
>JANXYE010000610.1 GCA_025350285.1 Chloroflexota bacterium | reverse complement strand
CCCCGAGGTGTACGCAACGTCATGAACCAGCACAACCGCCGTGCGCTATCCCCGCGCTTCTGCTATAGTTCGTCTTGCGGGGCAGCTGCGCGCGGCGGTCCGCTCCCAATGCGCGCACGCCCCGCTTTTCTTTGCCCTCTGGAGATCGCCATCTCAGGCCACCTGGCCTGCCGCGAAGCCGGAGGCCCAGGCCCACTGGAAGTTGTAGCCCCCGAGCCAACCCGTCACGTCCACCACCTCGCCAACGAAGTAGAGTCCGGGAACTCGCCGTGCTTCCATCGTTTTCGATTGCAGGCCCTTCGTATCCACGCCACCGAGCGTCACCTCGGCCTTGCCGAAGCCCGCGGTGCCGGCGGGGCGCAACTCCCAGGCGTGCAGGTGTTGTGCGATCTCATCAAGCTGACGGTGCGAGTAGCGGCTCATCGGTTGGGATGGCGCGTAGGCCGCGCACCAGGCCTGGACAAAGCGTCGCGGCGCGTGGTCGCTCAACACCGTAGACAGTTCCCGCGGCTGTCCGTGCGCGCCGGCAAGGACCTCCCGCATATCGACTCGCGGAAACAAGTCAACGATGATGGCCTCGCCTTCGCGCCATGCGTTCGAGATCTGCAGGATCGCGGGACCGCTCAGACCACGATGCGTGAACAGGACGTTCTCCGTGAACGAACTCGAGCCGCGGGAAACGGTGGCTTCGATGGCAACCCCGCTCAGCGATTCGAACCGCGCCTGTTCGTCCTTCGAGAAGGTCAGTGGGACGAGCCCCGGGCGGAGGGCGACGCGCTTGATGGCAAACTGTTCGGCAACCTTGTAGCCGAAACCGGTCGCGCCGATCTGGGGGATGGAAAGCCCGCCCGTCGCGACCACGAGTGATGCCGATTCAAACGCGCCGACATTCGTTTCGAGGCGAAAGTTGGCGGATTGGGCAATGGACTGGACCTCACAGCCGAGCCGGATCTGGACGCCAGCGGCCTCGCATTCCGCTTCGAGCATCCCCACGATCTCGCCTGAGCTGCCGTCGCAGAACAGCTGGCCGAGCTTCTTTTCGTGGTACCGGATGTTGTGCCGCTCGACGAGCGCGATGAACTTGGACGGGGGGTACGCCGCCAGCGCCGACCTGCAGAAGTCCGGGTTCTGGGAGAAGAAGTGCTCCGGCCCCGCGTAGGCGTTGGTGAAGTTGCAGCGGCCGCCGCCGGAGATCAGGATCTTTCGGCCCACCTGGTCGTTACGTTCGAGGACGAGCACGGAGCGTCCGCGGCGCCCGGCTTCGATGGCGCACATCAGCCCGGCGGCGCCCGCGCCAAGGACGATGACGTCGTAGTTCATCCGCTCTCCGATCAAACTCCGCCCGCCGGAACGACCGTCACCTGGAAATTCGTGTCTTCCCACGTGCCCGCCTCAGGCCACCAGAACGTGAAGGCAATCGCGGACCCTTCGCCGAGCCCTTCCGTGGGCAGATCAACGACGTGGACTCCGAGTCCCGTGTCTCCCGAGAGAGTCTCTCTCTGTGTCGTCCAACCATCGGTTGTCCAAGCGACGGTGGCCGGGACGAGCGTTTCGACTCGCAATCGAGCGCCGGCGGGGATGGACCTGCACTTGTTGTTGAACCGCCAGGAGGCGAGATTCGAACGGACTTCCTCAACGAGATAGCGCTGGACTGTCTGCGGAGGAGCATCGAACACGCTCCCGTCCCAGAGCGAGCGGGCGAGCTTGAGATACTCGGCGTGCGCCCAGGCGAGCGGCATTGCGGAACCAGCTGGCTTGCCGTTGAAGAGTTCTCGCTCTGGAATGTCCGGCGCATCCCAAACCTGCTCGGGGATAAGGCCGCCTTCGGATGTCTGGCGGGCCATGGTAGCGAGCAGGGCTTCGGCGCCCGCGCGGTTGCCGGCCGCCAGTTCGTAGTGTCCCCGCTCGCCGGCGAAGAGGGGCCACCCTCTCCCGACGCCCGTCCCATCGAAGGGGCTGCCGTCTTCGTGCTCGCCGTAGCCGTCGCCGCCATAGCGGCGCCACACCGGGCCGGTGGCGGTTTCCGTTTTCAAGGTCGCGTCGATCACCGCAATCGTCGATACGATGCGTGGGTCGTCGGGCCGGCGAAGGCCGAAGCGCACGAGGGCGAGTGTATCGGGGCTGACCAGCGTACCAGCTGGCGCGCTCGCGAATTCGGCCGGGCGGTTCTTGAGCCAGACGATCGATTTCGCCAGCGGCAGGCCGGCCTCCCCCACCTCCGGGGCGATGCGCACGTAGTACCCATCCACCCCCAGAGAGCCCCCGAGATCGGTCCCGGTCACGTATGTCCACCGCTCGATGCTGCCGTTCCAGATGTCCGCTGTCTCGCGGAGGTAGGTCGCTTCGCGGGGCGCACCAGCGGAATCGGCGAACTCGGCGGCGACAAGCAGCGCCGCAACCTCAACGGCGAGGGTAAACGGAGAATAGCCCGAATCCTCTTCCCAGCGGTCTTGCGGTGTAACCGGGCCGTTGCGCACGAGGTAGGAGGCCGCTTTGCGGACCGTCGGCCAGGGGTCCACGCTGCCGAGCGCGCCTTCCCGTTTCAGCTGGTCGGCGAGCAGAATCGGGAGCGCGATTTCGTCCATCTGGATGCCAGGCCAATAGGCCGTACCGTCGAGCCACATGTTCTGAGGCCAGCGACCATCCCCTTCCTGAGTCACCACCAGGAACTGGAACGCCCGGCGGGCGGCCGCGCCATCGCCGGCGGCGAGCAGACCGCCAGCGATTTCCACCAGATCGCGGGGCCACACCAGGTGGTAGCCACCCATGTCCTGGTCTCCCTTGGAGCTTCCCCAGGGGATCGAAAGACTCGCCACAAAGCCGCCCGGCACCCGCTTCGATTCGTGAGCGCGGAGGACGGCGAGGCTGATTGGGACCAGGGCGCCAGGGAGCGGCGGGGTCGTCTCGAGTTCGTGCTCATCTTTGCCCGCGACCAGCCATTCGCCGATGAAATGCTGTGTGAGGTGCGCGAACGGCTGCTCAATGGCAAGGCGAGCGACCTGCCCCGCTTCGGAAGGGGTGCCGCCGAAGCCAAGCGCGAGGACGAACTCGTTGCCGCACGCTTCCAGGTCAATCTCCGCCGTCAGCGCGATGTTGCCGTCGGGCGCCTGTTCGAACCGCCAGCTCATCTCGTAATGGGCGGACAGGTCTTGCCAGCCGTCCGAGGCGCCCACATAGCCCACGCTCATCGCCCGGAACGGCGCGGAGCAGGCAATCGCGATGCTGATCGAGTGGCGCCGCGCGAACAGCATCGGCATACCTTTGTAGGCGCCAACCCAGCCGTCATTCCCTTTGCCCTGGTTTTCAATGTGTGGTGCGAGCAGGGCGTAAAGACGGAGGCCGGGGGCGCCGGGCGAGAAGCGCACGCGTTGCACGAGGGCATCGACGTGAGGGTGGGTGATGATCGTCTTTTCGATCCTGTAGCGCCCGTCGCGGCAGGTGTTCTGGATGACGAATCCCGGCACGCCTGGCGCTATCAGTTCGACCTTGCTGTCGCAGTCGCGCTTCTCTTCAGAAAAGTAGGAGATCCCGTCGGCGACCATGAAGCCCAGGTCCCTTGTATTTGCGATGTCCACCCGCGGAAAGTAGATCTCGTTGAGGATGCCGTGCGAAGTGGTGAACCAAACGCGGCTCGATGCGCTCGCGGATGTTCCAATTCCGGACTTGGCGGAGCTCGTCCAACGGGGCTCGATCCCCGGCCCGCCGGGAGCAACCGCTCGCATCGGACCAGCCGCTCCCTCAGTGATCGCTCCGCCAGTCGCCACTTTGGCAGTCATTGGATCACCGGCCTGATGTTCGCGTTCGCCGGCTGGCCGGGAGGCGAAGGCTCCTGGGGCGTTCCCAGCAGAAGCTGGTTAATGTCAGCGGTTGCGAGGTCACCGATGCGCTGGACCAAAACGTCGGCGGCGGAGTAGCGGGCCAGCTCTCGCGGGTCCTCGGCGTAGTGGCCCTGGCGTGGGAAGACCGTGGTGAGGCGCCTGCCCCAGACCGCCTTCATGGCGGCCAGGATGCGAAGCTTGTCGTCGATCATCACGTAGTGTTCGGCCGGGTACCGCTCCTCGACGTCGGTCAGCATCTGCTCCTTATGGACGTAGATGAGCACACGCCCATCGACTGCCTCGGACAGGCCTGAGCGGCTGACCTTGAGCGGCTGAAACACCACGTCGCCGTCAGTAAGAATGACCGTCGGCCCGAACGGCCGCAGGTGTTCGAGCGTGTCGAGTGCGCCTGGATAGACGCGATCGGCGAAGGGATAGTCAATCAGAAACGAGGAAAGCTGGAGCAGGTGCGAATCGCGTGGATTCTCGACGCGGTACCGCTGGAGCGCGCCGAGATAGTCGGCATACCCGAGCCGCGCCCGAATCTCCTCGAAAATCGTCCAGTACCGCTGCTGCCGGACCGGACCGACCTCGTGCTCGAGGTAGAGCATCAGGTCGCTGACAATCCGATCGTTGTCCAACAGCGTGTTATCGACATCGACCAGGAAGACGACGTTGTGCCGGAACTCCATGCTCCCCCTTTCGCCCCACCTGGGCTCAAGACCCTTCGCTGGCCATCCGCAGGCCGTAGCTGGCTGCGCCGAACAGCGCCGTCTGATCGAGGATAACGTGGACCGGCACGCGCGTGAGGAGTCCGGCCATTCGCCCTTTACCGCGAAAAGACTCGATGAAGCGTCCGCTGGAAAGGGCGGGCAGGATCCGCTTCGGGATTCCGCCGCCGAGGTAGACCCCGCCCGTGGCCAGCACCTTCAGCGCCAGGTTGCCCGCCTCCGCGCCGAGGATCGCCACGAACGTCGCGAGCGTGGCCGCGCTCAGCGTGTCCGGCTGGGCCTGGAGGGCAGCCTGGACTATCAGTGGAGTACGGTCCTCGGCCGAGGCGAGCTGCTGTGCGAGAACGGGGGACTCGGGCGCTCGGCCGCTCTCGCGCAGATAGGCGTAGATGTTCGGGATGCCCATGCCTGAGCAGACGCGTTCGACGCTCACATGCCCGTCTCGCTCCTGGAGATAGGCCAGCAGGCCCAGCTGGGTTGCATCTGTCGGGCCGAAATCGACGTGGCCACCTTCGGAAGCGTGGGCATGGGGGCGGTTCCCTTCCCACGTGAGGAAGGCTTCACCGAGGCCGGTTCCGGGAGCGACGACGGCGATCGGGCCACCGGCGACCGCTTCGCCCACCGCAAGCGTGTGAATGTCGGCCGCGCCGAGCAGGGGTACCGACAGGGCGGTCGCCTCGAGGTCGTTCATCAGGTAGGCGCTGGCGATGCCG
>JANXYE010000597.1 GCA_025350285.1 Chloroflexota bacterium | reverse complement strand
TCTCGGCGACGTCAAGCTTGTCGATGAACTTCATGGTGATTTTATCGAGCAGGGCCTGGGTGCCGTAATAGTTGTCGTTCCGGACCAGAACCACGTTGTCCTTCGGGGCATAGCTCTGGATCTTAAAGGGGCCGTTGTACGCGAGCTTATCCACGCTCGGCCACTTGGCGCCGGGCGTCGTGACGATGTGGCTCGGTATCGGGAAGGTCGCCCAAAGCGCCAGGATGATGGTAAAGGTAGGCTGAGCGTTGATCAGCTTGATCTCGACCGTGAGGTCGTCAACGGCGCGTACGGCAACCTTGTCGCGAAGTGCTTGTTTCTCCGCGTCTGTTTTCTTTTGGTTGTCCGGGTTGTAGTAGTCGTCGCAGCCAACGACGTCGGAGACCACGAACTGGTAGTTGCCCGCGTTGTCCGGGTCGCAGGTGCGAATCAAGCCCGCAACGAAGTCCTTCGCGAGCAGGGGCTTGCCGTCGGACCACTTGAGGCCGGAGCGGAGCTTGATCGTGTAGGTCTTGCCATCGGCCGCAATCTGCGGCGCCGATGCCGCCATCTCGGGTTGAGGCTTGTTGTCCTTATCGAGGCGGTACAACCCGCGCCAGGCCATCCGTTCGATGCTGATGTCCTGGCCGAACTGTGACCAGGTAGGATCGAAGGACTGCGGCTCGGTCTGCTGGACGGTGATCTCGCCGCCCTTGGTGCCGGCGGGCGCGGTGGTTGCGGCCGCGGATGCACCCGTCGAGCCCGTTGCGCTCCCGGCGGGCGCGGCGGTCTTTGTTGAACTTGTGCTGTCGCCGTCGCCGCAGGCAACTGTCAACGCAACAAGCGCCGAAGCCGCGGCGAGGCCGAACAGCAGTCTCAATTTTCCTGGGGTCATCGTGTTTTGTTCCCTCCTCGTAACGATTACCGACCGGTAAGTTCGCAGGTGTAATTCGTTAGTGTCAACAACGCTTTACGCACGATCACCATCGTTAACGTAATGCGCCGCGCTCACCTCCTGAAACGGCTGCCTGGATTGTACACCCGGCGCGGCCGCACAAGTGCACCGCGACTTAGTGTACGAACGTGGACAGCCCCCGGATGGCACGAGATTTAGGCCCAGCGGCTTCCTATGAACGCCTTTTAGATTCGACTGGCCCGCATCAAGTCCACAGGGCCATTGCCTGAGGCGTTGGCGGGGCGGCTCTACCCGCCGCGGGCCACGCAATGTTCACGTTCGGGCGTGCCGCGCGGGCGCTTTCGTCAGCTACAACTCGCGCAACGCCCATACAGCTCAAGGCTGTGGCTGGCCAGCCTGAACCGGCGGTCAGACGCATTCCGCTGGATGAGGGCATCCAGGTCCGCGTCGCTAAACTCATCGACCCGCCCGCACTCGTTGCAGATCAAATGGTGGTGGTGCCCGCCGGTCGAGACCTCGTAACGCACGCTCCCGTCTTCAAGGACCATGCGGCAAACAACCTCCGCCTCCTGCAGCAGCTTCATCGTGCGGAACACCGTCGCCCGGCCGACGGCCGGCGCGGCCGAGGTCAGTTCTTCGATGGTAAACGGGCTGTTCAGCCGTGACATCGCATCCAGCACGGCCCGCCGCGGGGCGGTCACGCGGTGGCCCACCTGCGCGAGGCGCTCAATCGTGTCCTGGGAGGCCGTCATCTTTACGAGCCTAGGTGCGGCCCGGCGCGCCTGTCAATGAACTCCACCGCGGAACTCCACCGCGGGGCCTGCGTTGGCTGACGATAGGTTAGCCGCTGATAAATATGTTGATAAATATGACGGTGCTCTCTATCGGCCCGATAGAGAGCTTGCGCACCATCCGTGTTAACCTAGAATGCGGAAGACGCCGGAGCCCCCGCCGACGAGCGAGCTACCCAGATGGAGTATGCCTGTGCGCGCCGACACCACCGATGTCGCCTTCCGGCTGTTACTGGCTCTTGGTGAACTCTGGGAGGGACTCCAGAAGGCGCAAATCGATCCCACGTCCCGCGGCCTCCATATGACGAAAGAGTACCTCGGCGGTTACACCCGGTACTCAGCCGGGCCGTCGTCCCACCCGCGTCTCGTCGTCGAGTGGAACGAATCGTCCCGCCACCTGCGCGTTATCCACTGCAAGGAATGGCCCGGTTTCGAAGCCACCGTCTCCGCGACCGTTGCCCACGTACGCCAGGGCGCGCGCGATCACGGGATCAGTGACGTCGTGGATGGGCGGCTTGTCAAAGCCTGCCAGGAGACAACCCCCGCCCGCCGCACGGTCGTCACCTCTCCCCTGACCTTCGGACTCGCCCGGCGCGCCGTCTCGAGCTGACGCCCGGCGCCTATCGCCGGCTGGCCTGGGCACGGCACCACTGTTTCGCGTGGTAGGTGATGATGATGTCCGCGCCGGCCCGGCGAATAGCTGTCAGGGTCTCGTCGATGGCGCGTTCCCCGTCGATCCAGCCTCGCTCCGCGGCGGCCATGAGCATGCTGTACTCGCCGCTCACGTTGTATGCGGCCACCGGCACGTTCACCGCCGCCCGCACGTCGCGGATGATGTCGAGGTACGGGAGGGCCGGCTTCACCATCACCATGTCCGCCCCTTCGTCGATGTCCGTGAGCGCTTCATCCAGGGCGATCCGCCCGTTCGCGCCGTCCGCCTGGTAGCCGCGCCGGTCGCCGAAGGCCGGTGTACTCTCCGCCGCCTCGCGGAACGGCCCGTAGAAGGCGCTCGCGAACTTCGCCGCATACGAAAGGATCGGCGTCTGGCTGTGGCCACTCGCGTCCAGCGCGGAGCGGATTGCGCCGATGCGGCCATCCATCATGTCGCTCGGCGCGATGATGTCGCAGCCCGCGTCCGCCAGGCTCACAGACATTCCCGCCAGCAGCGGGAGCGAGGCGTCGTTATCCACCTGCCCGTCCCCGCTCAAGACGCCGCAGTGGCCGTGGCTCGTGTATTCGCAGAGGCACACATCACCGATCGTGACCAGCTCTGGGTCCGCTTCCTTGAGTATGCGCACCGCCTTCTGGACGATACCGTCCTCCGCCCATCCAGATGAGCCCACCTCGTCCTTGTACGAAGGCAGCCCAAAGAGCAGCACCGACCGAATCCCCAGTTCCCGGAGTTCGGCCGCCTCGGCGGTGAGCGCGTCGAGGCCAAGCCGGTCCTGCCCGGGCATCGATTCGATCGGTGCGCGCCCATGAAGCCCGGCCTGGACGAACAGCGGGTAGACGAAGTGTGCCGGCGAGAGATCCGTCTCGCGGACGAGCGCACGGAGCGAAGCGGTGCGGCGAAGGCGGCGGTGCCGCCGGAATGAGCTTTCCATGCGCTTCATCGTACATCGGTACGGCGCGAGGAGCGGGTGTATTCTTGGCCCGTGGCCAGGCTACTTCCAGAGCAGTACAACGGGTGGGAGGCGGAACGTTCGGCCCTCCGCCAGTTCTCCGCGTCCGAACTCGCACGGGAAGTGCAGGATGGCTCACCCGCCAGGCGGCTCGCCGCCCTCTCTCTCATCGACCTCGCCGCCGTGCCACCGCGCACCATCGAAGACTGGATCACCACCCTCCCGGACGCTGAAGCGAACGAACTCGCCGGCGCCATCCCCACGCTCCGGCCCTACGCGAGCTGCGCCGACGAAACCCGTTGGGTTCGCCTGGCCCGCGCCGGCTACGACCGCCGTGCTCTCCCGACGTTCCTGGTCATGCTCTTTCACGCGCACGAAGCCCTCGAAGCCGCGTCCTGTTCAGAGTCCCCAATCGCCTGGGAAGAGACCGCCGATTGGCTGGTCCAGGCCTACACCCGCCTCAGTGTCCGGGCCGAGCACGAGGCGATGGATGACGTGGCCCTCTTCGTCTTCGAAAACTACCTGGATCGTGCCGCCATCTTCGAAGCGTTCTGCACACTCCTCGCGAACGACCGGACGCTCGCGCTGAAAGTCAGTGCGAACCCCGCGCTGTTCCTCTCCGGGCTCGAAAGCGCCCGCCAGCAAGCAGCCATCTCCGAGGCGGAGCGCGGCGGGGGCCTCCCGGCCGTCGAGACCTGGCGGCTGCTCGGGCGCTGATCGCCAGCGGCCCGCAATCAGGCGAAAACGGAGTCTACGGGCGTGATTCGTATGTCGTCCGGTTGGAGGCCAAGCTCAAGCGCGCCGATAACCCGGTCTTCGGCCAGCACTTCGGCCGGTCTCTCCGAGGCGTAGCTCATGCTTGTGAAGCGCTCGCTCAGCAACTCGTCACGCAGCTGTGCCGCGTCCTTCGCGATCATCACCACGCAGAGTCGTTCACCGCTGAGGTGGGCACCGATGACAGCGTTTACTCGCTCGACCGTGAGCGCCGCAAGTCCGGCGCGCATCGACTCGACGAACTCGCCCGTCCGGTGCCAATGGCTATCGAGCGCGTACCCCAGTTGATCGTCCTGGGTCTTCGTCATCACGAAAACGTTCTTGGACAGGTACTCGCGGGTCATCTCGAATTGCTCCGAGCTGAGCCCCTTCTCGATCAGGCTCCGCAACTCGAAGAGCGCCGCCTTGATCGCGAACACCGCCTGTTCCGGCCGCACCGGTCGGATCCAGATCTCGAAGGCCTGCACCCGCCGCGCGAGGTTCGGCGTAGGAAAGAACCTCGACATGCCATCCGGGAAGGCCTCAATGTAGGCGTAGTCGCCGTAGTTCATGCCGCGCACTTCCCGTAGCCGCTGAAACAACTGCCCGTTGCTGGCCCGATGCTCGCCAATCCACGAGCGAGCGAGCCACAGCGCGGCGAAATCGGGATGCGCCCGCGTGACTGAGATTGGATGCCCGATGGAGATCGCGACCGCTCGCGTTTCCTTCTCAACGATTTCGACGCTCGTGCGCGTAAGAGCGAGCGGCGCGACCACCGGCGGCACGGCCGCAACCCCGGCGGGGAGCTTCGCGAATGCCGCGCCGACCTTGGCGGCCACACCCTCCGGAACGTCCCCGGTGGCCCCCAGGGTAAGGTTCGCCTGCACGTAGTTGGCCGCAACGAACGAGCGCACGTCGTCGAGCGTCGTGGCCGCGATCGCGGAGGCCGTGCCGAGCACCGGGTGGGCGTACGGCGTGCCCGCGAAGAGGTTGGCCTGCAGTTCCTCCTTGCCGAGTTCCTCTTCGTTGCTGGAACGCAAGTCCTGCAACAGCGCGTTCCTCTGCTGTTCGCGCAGGCGCAGGAAGTCTTCCTCCCGGAACCCGGGCGCCAGCAATTGCGGCAGCACGATGTCGAGGAACCGGTCGGCCGTCTCGCAATGGCTGACGGCCGTGAACACCGTCATCTCCTTGTCCACCCGCGCCGTAAATGACCCCGCGATTGGGTACAGCGCCCGGTTGATCTCGTCGATCCGCATCCGCGAACTACCCCCTTCGGCGATCATCGCGGCCGAGAGCGCGGCGAGGCCAGGGCGGTCGGCCGGGTCGTGTGCTGATCCTACCGAAAACAGGAACTTCCAGCGAAGCAAAGGCGACGCTGTCCGCTGCTCGACGACGCCGAACGATGAACTGCTCTGCACCGAACTGGGCGCTGGGAATTCGAGGCTCTCCGCGAGCCCCGCCGGGAGCGACTCGTGGGATAGGCTTGTGAACACCAGTCGTTCGCCAGTGAGGTACGTCAGCGCAGCCTTGTGAAGGTCCTCCGGCGCAAGCCCACCATATGTGCGGAACAGCTCGTTGAGTGTCCCGTAGTCGCGTTCGTAGCGGACGAACCGGGCGATTGTCCCGGCGATCGATTCCGTGTTGTCGAGCGTGCGCGCGAGCGTGTACCGCGCATTCGACTTCGCTTCCGCCAGGCGCTCGGCGGGCACTGGCGCCCGGCGCGCCTCGCCGACCGCGGCGAGCAGGGCGTCGCGTACGGCCGGCGTGTCGGCCGGGTCCTTCACGCGCGCGAATATGCTGAACAATCCGGGGTCCTGGTGCCCGGCCGCATAGACGAAGAGCTGATCGACCAGTTGTTCGCGCTCAACGAGTTCCTGGTACACATCCGAAGTCTCGCCGAAAAAGAGGTCGAGGAGGATGTCGATCGCGGCATAGTCGGGGCCTGACGCGCAAAACTCCGGGCCATGAAATCCCAGCGAGACCCAGGGGATCGTCGCCACCGACCACGCGAGGTGCGCCGTGATCGGCCCTCGCGGCGGTGGTTCGGGCGGGATCTCCACCGTGACGTCGCCGCCGGCCCGCCACTGGCCCCAGTACTTCTCCACGAGCCGCACCCCCTCGTCCGGGTCGAGGTCGCCAGCAAGAATGATTGTCGTGTAGCGCGGCCGGTACCACCGTTCGAAGAAAACATGCGAGTAGGCGAACTGGTTCGGCATCTCCTCGATGTCGGCGAGGAAGCCCATCGTGGTGTGCTTGTACGGGTGCACCTCGTAGGCGTGGTCGCGCTGCACTTCGAGCAGTTTCGAAAGCGGGTCGGCCGAGCTCTTGTTGTACTCCCCGAGGATGGCCTGCGCCTCGGTGCGGAAGTCTGCCTCCAGGTATTCGAGGTGCATAAACCGGTC
>JANXYE010000589.1 GCA_025350285.1 Chloroflexota bacterium | reverse complement strand
CGTCGCCCCAGAACTCCGAGACGATCGTCCGCGCGAGAAGCTTCTTCGTCCCCATTGGATCCAACTCGAGGTCTTGGAGCAGACCGTGGAGTTCGCTGCGCGGGACGTTCGTCGCGAGCACAAAGAAGTCCATTACGGCTTCGTCCGGGATGGACATCGCTTTGCCGTACTGCTCGTCCGGGCTGTCGCTCACGCCGATGTGGTTACCTTTCGACTTCGACATCCGCTCCTTGCCGTCGAGACCGACGAGGATGGGCATCGTAACCGGGACGTGCGGCCGCTGGCCGGCATCCTCCTGGATCTTGCGCCCGGCCATGAGGTTGAAGAGCTGTTCGGTGCCGCCGACCTGGACGTCGCATTCCAAGGCGAACGCGTCGTAGCCCTGCATGAGGGCGTAGAGGAACTCGTGCAGGAACACTGCGTCCCCGTCGGCGAAGCGCTTGCGGAAGTTATCGCGCCGCAGCATCTCGGCCACCGTGAACTTCGACATCAGCTCGATGATCTGCGGGAACGTCAGCGCTCCGAGCCACTCCGAGTTGTGGCGTAGTTCCGTCAGCGCCGGGTCCAGCAGCTTCGCCGCCTGATCGAAGTACGTCCGCTCGTTCTGCTTGATGTCCTCTTGCGTGAGCATCGGACGCAGCTTGTTTTTGTCGCTCGGGTCGCCAATGAGCGCGGTGTAGTCGCCGATGAGGAAGATTGCGTGGTGCCCGAACTCCTGGAACTGACGCAGCTTTCGCAACGGAACCGTGTGCCCGAGCGTCAACGATGTTGCCGTCGGGTCCACCCCCAGGTAGACGCGCAGAGGCCGGTCGAGTTCGAGCAGCGTGCGGAGTTCGCGTTCCATCTGTCGCCGTAGCAGGTCGTCTCCGTATTCGACACCCGACATCAGGACAGCCAACTGCTCGTCAACGGGCGCCATCGCGCGCAGGCCGCTCTCGGACTCGGACTCGGAACTCGGAACTCGGAACTCGGAACTCATCTCAGCATCTCCGCCGCCGTCCGCACGTCGGCCGCTATCTGCGCGACCAGTTCGTCGGGCCCGCTGAACTTCTTCTCTTCGCGGATGCGAGCGATGATCTCGATCTCCAGCCGCTCGCCGTAGATGTCGCCCTTGAAGTCGATCAGGTGCGTCTCGATCGAGACGTGGCCCTCGTCGAAGGTCGGCCGGCGGCCGATGTTGGTGGCGCCGCTCAGTATCCGCCCGGCGACCGTCGCGCGGGTCGCGTAGACACCGAGCGCGGGCATCGCGCGGTCGGCCGCCACCGAAATGTTCGCCGTGGGGAAGCCGATGGTGCGCCCGCGTTCGAAGCCGTGGATCACCGGCCCGGAGAGCCGGTAGGGCCGGCCGAGCAAGGCCGTCACGCGATCCATGTCCCCCGCGGCGAGGGCCTTGCGCACGGCCGTCGAGCTGTAGCGCTCGTCGTCCATCATCAGCGGCTCAAGTTGCACTACGTCGAAGCCGAGCAGGGCGCCGAGGGCGCGCATCCGCTCGGCGGTGTCTTTCGGCGCGCCGCGCCCGAAAGCGGCATCCGGCCCGAGCACGAGCAGGCGCATGCGCAGGAGTTCGTGGAATGCCGTGGCCAGCTCCTCGGCCGACACCTCGGAGACCTCCGAGGTGAACGTCAGCGGCAGGACCCAGTCGGCCCCGGCCGCGCGCATCAGCTCGATCCGGTCGTCCAGCGAAGAAAGGTAGCTCGGCTGGATGTCCGGGCGCAGCACCGTGATCGGGTGCGGGTGCAGGGTGACCACGCCGGGGCTCAAGGCCCGCGCTCGCGCTTCGTCCCGCAGACGCCCGATGAGGGCCTGGTGTCCGCGATGGACGCCATCGAGCACGCCGATGGTGAGGGCCGTCTCCGGCCCTGGCGCTCCGGCCGTGAGCTGCGTGCGTGTAAAGGATGGGATCGGCACAGCGTCAGTATCGCGCCGCCGGCCGTTCCGTTCGAACCGGTCCGGGGCGCCACCGCTCCGGGGCGCCTTGCGCCTACCGCCTACCGCCTATCCCCTATCCCCTACAATGGTGCATATCAATCGCGTGTACACACGGGCGGGAGACGACGGCACAACGGCGCTCGGCGGCGGGCAGCGTGTGGCCAAGGATTCGCTCCGGATCGACTCATACGGCACGGTCGATGAACTGAACAGCGTGCTCGGCGTCGTGGTCGCCGCTGGCCTGGACGAATTGATGCGCCCGAAATTCTTCATCATCCAGCAGGTGCTCTTCAACGTCGGGAGCGACCTCTGCATCCTCGAAGAGGACAAGAAGCGCTTCAAAGTTCCCGGCATCGAACAACGGCACATCGACGAACTTGAAGGCTGGATAGACACCTGGAACGATGACCTTGAGGCGCTCAAGAGCTTCATCCTCCCCGGCGGCGATATGGCGGCCGCGCAGATGCACGTCGCGCGTACCGTCTGCCGCCGCGCCGAGCGGCTGGTCATCGCCCTCAGCCGCGACGAAGAAGTCGGCGCGTTCGTGGTCCCCTACCTCAACCGCCTGAGCGACCTGCTGTTCGTCGCGGCCCGCTACCAGGCGAAGCTGGCGGGCGTCGGGGACATCCTCTGGGATTCGCACGGGTACTGAGGTTGTTGGTTGTTGGAGCTTGGTTGTTGATCGCGGCCCCGGCGGGGGCGTCGCGGCCCCCGGCCGCCTGGAGTCGCGGCCCCCTGTGGCCGCTGGCGTAGCTGAATGATGCCGGGCGTCACTTCAACCCCACTTGCGCTCGACAAAGAGGAACGGCCACTCGGACGACGCTTCGCATAGTCCCGCAGCCACTGGGTTCGACCGAATGTACTCCACAACCTGCTCGAACTCGTCCATTGTCCGAATCGTCCGGTCCCACATCCCGGGCTGCCACAGCGCGGCATGGTGTCCGTACGCCCACGCTTGCCTCGTCGCAATGGACTTCCAGGAGTTGAGCCAGCGGATGAGATCCATCGATCGAGGACTGACGAGGAGATGGATGTGGTCGGGCATCAAGCAGGCCGCGGCCACCTCGACCCGCCCCAGCGGGACCTCGGCGACCACTACGGCCCATACGGCTTCAGTAACGGCGGGGTCGAATCGCCCCACCTCCGGATGCGACCGAATCGAGAGGTGGAACCATGCAGACCGGTCCTCGTAGTGGCCGTGCTCGCGGCGGATGGACTTCGAGAAGTGCACGCACGAAGGGTAGGCGGCTCCGGGCCGATCCGGCTACGCCAGCGGCCACAGGGGGCCGCGACTCCAGCGGCCCACAGGTACCTCAACTCCGGCCCGGCACACCCCCTTACTTCGCGGCCACCAAGCCCGGCCCGGCCCACTGCGTCAGGTCGTCCGTCTTGCCGTAGGCCCAGGGGAGGAAGTCGGCGGCGGGGACGGTCGTCACGACCTCGGCCGTCGTGTGTGTTTCGCTTTCGCTCATGGATGCCCCCTCTACGAGGTGCACAGGCAGGTCGATCACGGGATCGTGCGGCGATTCACGGAAAGTGAGGGTGCATGTGCCGCGTGTCAGGCGGTGGGTGATGCCCCGGTGCGTGACCCGGATCAGTTGTGGGTCGGAGGCGAGGCCGCGGCCGTCGGCGGAGGGCAGGTACTTGAAGTAGTAGTGGTGCGACGTGCTCGTCCGCTCGACTGTCTCCATCGGGTCCTCGAACGTGCCGTTGAGTTCGATGTAGGGGATGCCGTGACGCGTGACCGTGCCGCGGGCGAAGCGTCCGCGATTTTCGAGGCGGCATTCGGCGAGCTTTTTTGGCTCGGCATAGAGCTCGCGCCCGAAGACGATGGCGGTATCGGTGCTCATCGGCATTGTCAGGCAGTAGAGCCCGTCCTGGCCTTCGTACTGGCAGGCGATGTTCACGCTCGCACCATCGAACGGCCCGACACAGTTCGATGCTCCGATCGTGTAGACGGACACGGAGACGCGTGGCTCCGCGGCCGGCATGAGGGGCGGCGGGAGCAGTTCGCGCACGATCTCCGGGTCGGGAAGGAAGCTCACGCTCAACGATGTCGCCTGGAGGACCGACGGTGTCGCGTAGATCTGTTGGAGCCGGCGAATGTCGTCGGGGGATTTCACGTAGCGGGTGCGCATCGGGGGGCCTCGGCGTTTTGGGTTGGCCC
>JANXYE010000577.1 GCA_025350285.1 Chloroflexota bacterium | reverse complement strand
CTCACCGAAATCGGCCGGCCTCCACGCAAAACGGTCGAGCTGAAAAATCGCCTCAAGCCGGGCGACTGGATCTTCACGGCCCTGACCGGGGCGGCCGCGCTGACGCTCATGCTCGTCATCCTCGGGCTGTTTTACACCCTGACCGATGAAGCCTGGTCCTCCATTACCGATAGCGGCCCGGCGTTCGTCTGGGGCACAACCTGGGACCCGGCGAAGCAAATCTTTGGCGTTTGGCCGTTTATCGTTGGCACCCTCATCACCTCGGTGTTCGCGCTCATCTTCGCGACGATCATCGCCGTTCTCGTTGCGCTCTTCCTCGTGGAGGTCGCACCCGGTTGGCTTTCGCGGCCGGTTTCGTATCTGGTTGAGCTACTGGCCGCGATCCCGAGCGTGGTCTATGGCCTTTGGGGCGTCTTCGTGATGGGCATCTTCATCCGCGACCGCCTCGGACCGGTCATCACGGCGACCCTCGGCTGGATGCCCTGGTTCGATGGCACGCCGCTGATCACCGGGCTCTTCTCGGGCTGCCTCATCCTCACGATCATGATCCTGCCGACGGTCATGGCCGTTTCCCGCGACGTGATCGCCGCCGTCCCTCGCAGCCAGCGCGAGGGCATCCTCGCCCTCGGCGCCACTCGCTGGGAGGGCATCCGGATCGCGGTCCTCCCCTACGCTCGCTCGGGTGTCCTCGGCGCGGCCATCCTCGGCCTCGCTCGGGCCGTCGGAGAAACGCTCGCCGTCACGCTCGTCATCGGCAACAGCGTGAGGATCCCCGACAACATTTTCGCGCCCGCCTACACGATGGCCAGCGTCATCGCGAACCAGTTCAACGAGGCGACCGGCATTCACCGCGCGGCGCTGATCGAAGTGGCCCTCATCCTCCTTCTCATCACCTTCGCCATCAACGTCGTCGCCCGGCTCCTTGTCTGGCGCGTCACCAAAGGACAGCGGGCGGTGGTGCAGGAGTGATCTCAACCAGCTCCCCCATCCTCGCCCGCACCGAGGGCCTCTATCGCCGCCGCAAGGCTTTCGACCGCGTGATGACGGGCGCGATGGTCGTCGCGGTGGTTATCGCCGTCATCCCGCTCTTCCTCATCCTCTTCTACATCTTCCGCAACGGGATCGCCGGTCTCAGCCTCGACCTTTTCACGCAGGAACCGAATCGCCCGGGACGGGAGGGTGGCGGTGTACATAACGCGCTCATCGGCAGCGGCATCATCGTCGGCCTGGGAATGGTGATTGGGGTGCCGCTGGCCATCGGCACCGGTGTCTTCCTCTCGGAGTACGGCCAGAACCGCACCGGAAGCTTCGTCCGCTTCGTCATCGAAGTAATGGCGGGCATCCCCTCGATCACCGTGGGGCTGTTCATCTACAGCCTCGTGGTCGCCCGCCAGGGACACTTCTCGGGCCTTGCTGGCGGGCTCGCGCTGGCGATCATCCTCGTCCCCATCGTCGCCCGTATCACGGAGGAGATGCTCCTCCTCGTGCCGCGATCCCTGCGAGAAGCGAGCTACGCGCTCGGAGCCCCGCGCTGGAAGACCGTCCTCAGAATTGTCCTGCCGACGGCGCTGCCCGGGATCATCACAGGCGTCATGCTCGGCTTGTCGCGCATCGCCGGAGAAGCGGCCCCGCTCCTCTTCACGGCCCTCGGAAACCAGTTCGATAGCACGGATATCAACGCCCCGATGGACTCGATCCCGACGCGAATCTTTACGTACGCCACGGGCCCTTACGATTACTGGCACGATCAGGCCTGGGCGATGAGCCTCATCCTTGTCGGAGTCATCCTCATCATCAGCCTGGGCGTCCGGGCACTCTTTGGTAGCCGCGTAACGGTGCGGTCCTAAAAGGAAGGTCAGCATGAGCCAGGTAGAGACGCAGGCGCCGCCACGCGCCGCCGGGCCCGAGTTCAGGCCCAAGGCCGACGCGTTCAAAACGCCCCAGGCGGAGGAGAAGCGGGTCACCCTCGTCGTGAAGGACCTGTGCGCGTACTACGGCAAAAAACTCGCCGTCGCCGACGTCACGATGGACATCCGGGCGAATTCGGTGACGGCCCTCATCGGGCCATCCGGCTGTGGCAAGTCGACGCTCATCCGGACTTTCAACCGGATGCACGAGTTCGCCCCGAACGCACGCGTCGAAGGCTCCGTCACGATCGATGGCGACAACATCTACGCGCCCGGGGTGGACCCCTCACGCGTTCGCCAGCGCATCGGCATGGTCTTCCAGAAGCCCAATCCGTTTCCGACGATGTCGATCGCGGAGAACGTGGCGGCCGGGCTGCGCTTCATGGGCGTGCGTTCCAAGTCGGAAATCGGGGATCGAGTCGAATCCGCGCTCAAGCTCGCGGCCCTCTGGGATGAGGTAAAGAACGACCTCAAGAAGCCAGGCATTGCGCTCTCCGGCGGGCAGCAGCAGCGGCTCTGCATCGCCCGCGCCATCGCGGTCGAGCCAGATATCGTACTGATGGACGAACCGTGTTCCGCGCTCGACCCGATCGCGACGTTGAAAATTGAAGACCTGATGCGTCAACTCGTTGAGCGTTACACGATCGTCACCGTCACGCACAATATGCAACAGGCGGCCCGAGTATCGGACTACACCGCCTTTTTGCTTTT
>JANXYE010000520.1 GCA_025350285.1 Chloroflexota bacterium | reverse complement strand
AACCGCGCCGGGATCGAACGGACCCTCCACCGCATCTCGTGCATGCGGAACCGGCGTGGGAAGGTCGTCGGACTGACCTGCCGCATCGGCCGGGCCGTGTATGGCACGATCCGGGTGATCGAAGACCTCGTGCTGGGGGGCAAGAGCATCCTCTTCCTCGGGCGGCCGGGCGTCGGCAAGACAACGATGCTGCGGGAAGTCGCCCGTGTCCTGGCGGACGATGCGAACAAGCGCGTGATTATCGTTGATACGTCGAACGAAATCGCGGGCGACGGCGACATCCCCCATCCGGCGATCGGCGGCGCGCGGCGCATGCAAGTGGCGACGCCGGCGGCGCAGCACGCGGTCATGATCGAGGCGGTCGAGAACCACATGCCCGAGGTCATCGTCATCGACGAAATCGGGACGGAGCTCGAAGCCCAGGCCGCGCGGACGATAGCGGAGCGCGGCGTCCAACTCGTTGGTACGGCGCACGGTACGGAACTCGAAAACCTGATGCTGAACCCGACACTCTCGGACCTTATCGGGGGGATCCAGTCGGTGACGCTCGGCGACGAAGAGGCCCGCCGCCGCGGGACACAGAAGTCCATCCTCGAACGCAAGGCGCCGCCCACGTTCGATGTCGTGGTCGAGATCCAGAGCTGGGAGCGGGTCGCGGTCCACGTGGATGTGGCCGAGACGATCGACTCGCTCCTTCGCGGCTGGGCGGCCCCGGCCGAAGTGCGGCAATTGGGGCCGGGTGGACGCCTCGAAATCGTCGACGAGCTGCCGCCTCGCGACGAGGCGCAGGGGACCCCGGCAGGCCGCGGCGCCGCCGCTCACGGCCACTGGGAGATCGGGCTGGCCCGGAACCATCGCGGTGGTGGCCACGTACGCGAGGAACGGGCTTCGACAGAGCCTGTGCGCGAACGTTTCGCCCAACAGCAACGGGACCAATCCGGCGTGCCCGCCAGGACAATCAAGATCTTCCCGTTCGGGCTGTCGCGGTCACGGCTGGAACAGGCGATCCGGGCCGCCGGCGTGGCCGTCGAGGTCGCGGACGACCTGGCGGAGGCGAACGCCGTGATGACCCTGCGCTCCTACTACCGCGCGAAGCCCGCCTCCCTGCGCGAAGCGGACGAGCGGGCCATCCCGATCTACGTGATCAAGGCGAACACGGGCTTCCAGATGGAGCAGGCATTGCTGCAATTCCGGCCCGGCAGCAGCTCCAACCGGCGGGATCCGATGACTGACCTGCTCCGCGAAACGGAGGCTGCGATCACGACGGTGATCGACGAAGGCCGTCCCGTCGAGTTATCGCCGGCGAACAGTTATGTGCGCAAGGTGCAGCACGAAATGGCGATGCGTTACAACCTCGACAGCCGCAGTTCGGGCAAGGAGCCGTTGCGGCGCGTGCGCATCCTGCCTGACGCCGCCGCGGGTCGGTGAGGCTGTGAACGGCGTCTTTGTTGTGCTCGAAGGCGGAGAAGGGGCCGGTAAGTCCACCCTCGCCGCTGCCCTGGCTGGTCACGTTCGGGCTATCGGGCGGGAAGTCGTGGTGACGCGCGAACCAGGGGGCACGGCCGCGGGGGAGCTTGTACGGGGCCTTCTGCATGAGCCGCTGACGCCCTGGGCCGAGACGTTCGCTTTCCTCGTTGCCCGTGCGCAAATCGTCGCGGAGGTGGTCCGCCCGGCTCTGGAGCGCGGGGCCATCGTGATCTGTGATCGTTTCCAGGCGAGCACGTTCGCCTACCAGGGCTACGCCAGGGGACTCGATCTCAATGCGCTGCGGGCCGCGAACCGGCTCGCGACGGGCGGACTCGAACCGTCCCTGACGCTCTTCCTGGACATCGAGCCGTCGGCCGGCCTCGGCCGCAAGCGTGGCGAAACGGAGGCGATCCGCACGGGCCTCGAAGACCTCGATTTTCACCGGAAGGTGCGTCGCGGCTACACGATGATGGCAATGGCCTCGGCGCCCGGGGCCTGGATCACGCTGGACGCGTCTCAGCCACCGGACACGATCGCCGCATGGGCGTGGGACGCGATGGAGCCGCTGGTCCGTCCGTAGCCGCACCACAGGTGGCGCGGTTACGGTGACGGTGGGTTCTCCAGCAACGCCGTTGCCTCCGCCTGGCGGGCATAGGCGGGCGCTTCGAGCGGGAGGCCGTGGCTGTACCGAAACCGGGCTCTTGCCAGGTCGCGCATGTAGTGGACGAGGAAGCGCGGCGTGCCCATGCGGCGGTACTGCCCGACGTGCACCAGTTCGTGTACGACGAGCACGCGATCGCCCCGGGCGGCTTCGTCACGAAACCAGATGTGGCCCCGGAACGTGATGGCGCGCTTCTTCACGAGCCGCAAGTAGGCCGCCGCGAGGCCGCCAACGTGCAGCACGACGCGGCTCGTGTCCACGTCCGCATCGACCAGCCGGGCGAGCGGATCCGATGGTGTGACCAAACTCGAGGCGAACATCGCACGGCCCATCGGTTAAGCCCTCCGCGGCGGCTCAGCTTTCGCTGATCGTGACGCTTTTCATGCTGACCGGGTCCATCGGCCGGTCCTGAGCGCCGGTTTTGGCGCCGGCGATGGCGTCGAGGGTCTCTTCGCCGCTCGTCAGCTGCCCGAAGATGGTGTAGTTGGGCGGCAGGGCGTAGTCGGCGTGCATCACGAAGAACTGGCTGCCGTTGGTGTTCGGTCCGGAGTTTGCCATCGCCAGCGTGCCGCGCAGGTACTTCCGCTTGACCGGCTCGTCGGCGAACTTGTAGCCGGGACCTCCGCGTCCAGTGCCGGTCGGGTCGCCACCCTGGATCATGAATCCGGGGATGACGCGGTGGAAGATGACATCGGTATAAAAGCCCTCGTTCGCGAGGAAGGCGAAGTTGTTCACGGTCGCCGGGGCCTCGCCCGCAAAGAGCTCGGCGGTCATCGTGCCCGCCGTCGTTTCGATAGTCGCCGTGTACTTTTTCGCCCCGTCGATAGTCTTCGCCGGGGCGGACTTGTATTCCTTGGCCACGTGCTGGCCTCCTGTTGAAGCTGAACGTTCAGGCTACCAGCGCATGGGGCAAGGCGCGCGTTAGCGGGTGCGATTCAGAGTTTTCGCATCAGAGGCCGCGAGGGAAGCCGGCGATGTCCTACGACCTCGGGCAGAGGTGGACGGGTCTTCGCGGCCCCGACGGAGGGCGGCGTCATCGTGGCCGCGTCACGACCACCTCTTCCAGCTCAAACAGGCGCTCTCCCTCTTCGACACCTTCCAGCAGCACATCGCCGACTGCGACGCCCAGATGCTCGCCTCCCTCGACTCCTTCCCTGCTCGTCCCGAATCGTCCCATCTCCTCGTGGGTCTCGACGCTACCGTATTCACACGTCTACCCCTACCCTTGGCGTACTTCCTTTACTGAGGTTCGCCGTGGTTACGAAAGTCGGAATTAATGGCTTCGGCCGCATCGGCCGCCAGGTGCTTAAGGCGATCAGCGACCGCTACCCGGATACCCTCCAGGTGGTCGCGATCAACGATCTCGTGGCCATCGAAACGAACGCGAACCTCCTGAAGTACGACAGCAACTACGGCCGCTGGCATCGCGATGTGCAGGCGGCCGCGGATGGCATCAGCGTCGATGGCCGGGTTGTGAAGGTGTTCAGCGAACGTGATCCAGGCGCGATTCCGTGGGGTAGCGCTGGCGTCGAGATCGTAATCGAATCGACCGGGCTTTTCACGGACGCCACGAAGGCGGTCGCCCACAAGCGCGACTCCGTGCGCAAGGTCATCATTTCGGCCCCCGCGAAGAACGAAGACGTTACCCTCGTCTTGGGCGTGAACCCCGAGGCGTACGATCCGGCGCGCCACCACGTCATCTCGAACGCAAGCTGCACGACGAACGGCCTCGCGCCCGTCGTCAAGACGATCGTGGACAACTTCGGCCTTGTGAAAGGTCAGATGACGACGATCCATAGCTACACCAACAGCCAGAAGATCCTCGACCAGGCGGGCGGCAGCGACCTGCGCGAAATGCGTGCCGGCGCCATGAACATCGTCCCTACCAGCACGGGCGCCGCACGCGCCCTCAAGCTCGTCGTCCCGGAGGTCGATGGCAAGCTCGATGGCCTCGCCTACCGTGTGCCCACGCCGACCGTCTCGATCGTTGAGCTCGTAGCGCTCACGGAGAAGAACACGACGAAGGAAGCGATCAACGCCGCGATTCTCGAAAACGCCGCCGAAAAGATGAAGGGCATCCTCGGCCTGACGATGGACCCCGTGGTTTCGATGGACATGAAGGGTGACGAGCGTTCGAGCATCGTCGATGGCCAGTGCACGAACGTCGTTGGCGGAAACCTGATCAAGGTGGCGGCCTGGTACGACAACGAATGGGGCTACGCCTGCCGCATCAGCGACCTCTGCAAGTTCCTCGTAGACAAGGGGCTCTGACGCCCAGCGTTAAGCCATCTGGCCGCTCGTTGCGACCGTGCGCGGGCGCCCGCGTACCATATCGCCACCGCGCCTCACTGGAGGAGCTGTGGCGGAGACACCCCTGAAGCGCGTCCCGGCGAACCTCGCCCTCGGTGGGTTTTTCGGCTGGTTGCCCGACTGGCTCGCC
>JANXYE010000475.1 GCA_025350285.1 Chloroflexota bacterium | reverse complement strand
GGCAGTCCGTACTTGCGTGCGATCGATGCACGGACTGTGGCCGCGAGCGATCGGTAGGCGGTCACCGGGTCCGCGTCGATCTCGTCTTCGGTCACGCCGACCTCGGCGGCGTCCGTGGGCTCGGGGCTCGTGGAGGGCGTTCTCACGGGCCGACGCCACAGCCAGCCGCCGCCGAAGTACACCAGCGCAAAGATGCCAGCCGCCGCCGCGAGCCCGGCGAGCGCGATCGCTGGCTTCAGCAGCGGCGATTCGGCGCCCGTGATCCCCCGCGGAACCGGCAGCGGCGTCAGCTGAAGCTTCGGGTTTTCGCCAAGCGTCGATGCCACCCGGAGCGCCACGGCCGGCAGTTGCCGCGGCGTTACCACGCCGCCATCGATCACGGTTACCGCGGGCGCAAACGGCCGAGTCCCCAGTTGGAACGGCGCGACGACTATCTCCATTCGCTGGATGACGCCGCCGCCCGCCGGCCTCACCGTCGTTTTGCCGAGCCGTACCACCTCGATCCCGTTCCAAGAATCCGCCGTAGGGTCGAGTTCAACCGTCGCGGAGGCTGAGGTGGCCACCTCGATGATCAGCGTGGTCTGCTGTCCGAGGAACAAGGACGGCGCCGCGATGCGTGCCGAATCGCCATCATCGGCGAGGGCCGGCGGCGGATGGAATAATGCCGCCGCCGCGAACACGAGCATGACCGCCAATCCAGCCCGTACCGACCCCGGTTTCGGCCCAGACGGCAGGGGAATTGATGCCGATCTGCCTCTCATGCGGCTCGCCTCTTGAAAAACTGTAGCAGCGCGGGCACGTAATCGACGCCAACGGTCACGCTTATCTCGTCGATCCCGACTTCCCCGAAGAGCCGCCTGCGCTCGAAGTCGAGATCCCAGACGCGTTCGGCGTAGGCCGCGCGGACTTTGGGGTTCGAGCTATCGACCTCCACGATGGAGCCGGTCTCCGCGTCGCGTAGGGCGACGATCCCGGCCGCCGGGAGCTCTTCGTCCAGCCTTTCCCGCACGCGCACCGCGATAATGTCGTGCCGGCGGGCCGCGGCGCGGAGCTGGCGGGCATACCCGTCGCTCAGGAAGTCCGAAACAAGGAACACCGTCGCGCGGCGCTTCTGCACGCTCGTCAGGTATTCGAGCGCGGCGCCGATGTCCGTGCCGGAAGTCTTCGGGTGCGCCCACAGAATCTCCCGCACCACGCGCAGGACGTGTGTGCGGCCCCCGGCGGCGCGCACGTACCGTTCTGGCTGGCTCGCGAACAGGAGCAGGCCAACGCGATCCTTGTTTCGAATCGCCGCGAGAGCGAGCACGGCGCAGATTTCCGCCGCAAGGTCTCCCTTCGTCCGTTCGAGCGCCCCCGCCGATTGTGAAGCGCTGACATCCACGGCGAGGAGCAAGGTGAGGTCGCGGTCCTCCCGGTAGCGCCGGATGAGCGGCTCGCCCGTGCGTGCCATCGCTTTCCAATCGATCGAACGCACATCGTCGCCCGGGACATACGGCCGGAGTTCGTCGAACTCGATGCCGCGTCCACGGAAAACCGCGTGGTATTCGCCCAGGAAGAGGTCGTTCACGAGCCGCCGCGCCTTGATCTCGATGAACTTCACGCGATCGAGCAACTCCCGCGGGATACCGCCAGGGCCCTCGCCCTCACCCGCGGCCCTGGCCTGCGCTGGAGCCTTGCGGCGCTTCAAGAACATGGCCCGTCACCCCTTCGCCGTGCTTACGGAACATCGACCCCGTCGAGGACGCGGTCGATCAGGTCATCCGTCGTGAGTTCTTCGGCTTCGGCTTCGTACGTCGTCACGATACGGTGGCGAAGCACGTCGTGCGCCAGCGCCTTCACGTCGTCGGGCGTCGTATAGGCGCGGCCTTGCAGAAAGGCATAGGCACGGGCCGCCTGAGCCAACGCGATGGTGGCTCGCGGGGACGCGCCAAACCCGATCAGCGAAGCGAGTTCTGGCATCCGGTAGGCGCCCGGCCGGCGTGTCGCCTGCACTACCTGCACACAGTATTCCTTGAGCGCGTCGTCGAACGCCACCTGGGTCACAGCTTCCGCCGCGACCTCGAGGTCGTCCGGGGAGGCCACCTGACCGGCAACGGGCATGCCCCCGTTCAGGCTCATTTCGAGGATCTGGCGCTCGTCCTGGCGTGTCGGGTAGTCCACCTTCACCTTCAGCAGGAAGCGATCGAGCTGGGCTTCCGGCAACGGGTAGGTGCCCTCTTGCTCTATCGGGTTCTGCGTCGCGAGCACGAGAAATGGCCGGTCCAGCGGGAATGTTGTCCCGCCGATACTCACCTGGCGCTCCTGCATCGCTTCCAGCAGTGCCGATTGCACCTTCGCCGGCGCGCGGTTCACCTCGTCGGCGAGCACGATGTTCGCGAACAGCGGTCCCTTCCGTACCGAAAATCGCGCTTCGCCGGGGATGAATACTTCGGTCCCCACAAGGTCCGACGGCAGCAGGTCCGGCGTGAACTGGATGCGCACCCAGGCCAGGCCGAGCGCGCGGGCAAGCGTCGAAACGGTCAGCGTTTTGGCCAACCCCGGCACGCCCTCGACGAGCACATGGCCCTGGCAAAGGAAACCCACGAGCAACCGGTCGATGAGCGCATCCTGGCCGACAATCGTCCGGTGCACCTCTTCACGCACGCGGACAAGTGTCCGGGCCGCATCGGCCGCGGCGGGAGAAAGAGTGAGCGCGGGAGAGGCCATTTGTGCTCCGTTGGCGCCCGCAACTCCGCGGCTGCCGTGGTTGGCACATTGTACGTGCCGCAACGAAAAGGGGCGTTAACCCGGAAGGGCCGTCTCACAAGCTTGGAACGGCGCGCGGCGTAGGTACCGCGCAAGTCCGGTAGCCGCGCCGTCTCGGTACTCGGAACTAGATACTCGGTACTACAATCCCACCCATGCCCCCACCCTTGACCATCCTCCTCGTCCACGGACCCAACCTGAACCTCCTGGGCGAGCGCAAGCCCGAGGTCTACGGGACCACCACCCTGCTCGACATTGAGGCGGATGTCGCGGGCGCGGCAGGGGAGCGCGGGGCGGCCGTCCTTTGCTTCCAGAGCAACCACGAGGGTGAGCTTATCGACTTCCTCCACGAGCACCGCAAGTTCGCGGACGGCGTCGTGCTGAACGCGGGGGCCTACACGCACACCTCGGTGGCCCTGCGGGATGCGATTGAGGCGATCCAGCTGCCGGTCGTCGAAGTGCATATTTCGAACACGCACGCACGCGAGGGCTTTCGCCACGTCTCGCTCATCGCGCCGGTCTGCCTGGGGCAGGTGACCGGGCTTGGGAGGCAGGGATACACCGCCGCTGTTACCCTGCTCCTCGACCACCTTGAGCGCGTCGCGGCCGGTTAGCCCGCCGCGACCGAACCCGCCCGGAGACCAACGATGACCAAACCCTCGCGCCTCGAACGGATACGTGCCGCGCTTGAAGAGGAGCGGCTTGATGCGCTCTTCATCTCCGGCGCCGTCGATGACGTGTATGGGCGTCATTCTCAGAACCGCTTTTACGCCTCCGGGTTCACGGGCTCGGCGGGGGCGGCGCTCGTCACACGCGATCGGGCGATCGTGGCGGTCGATTCACGCTATCTGGAACAGGCCGGGCGGGAGAGCCAGCCGCGCGGCTTCGAAGTCTGGGAGGCCAAGGGTCGCCAGACGACATGGCTACCAGAGTTGCTCAAATACGCCGCACTCTTCGGGGCGAAGCTTGGCATATCGGGCGCGGACATGACCCTGCGCGCCCACGAAGCAGTCCAGAAGGCGCTGGCCGAGATGCCGTGGGGGAAGCGCCCCACCGTCGGGCTCGCTTCGCCGATTATCGAGAAGCTGCGCGTGAAAAAGGACGCCGAAGAACTGGCGGGGCTGCAACGCGCCATCGACATCGGCGACGCCGCTTTCGAACGGGTCGAAGAGAGGCTTGAGCAGGGGATGACCGAGAAAGGCATCGCCACGGCCATCGAGGAGGCGATGCGCGACCTCGGCGCGACCGGCGTTTCGTTCGACACGATCGTCGCAGGCGGCCCCTGGGCCGCGTTACCGCACGCCGCGCCGCGCGACGAGCCAGTGCGCGAGGGCGAGCCGATCGTCATCGATATGGGCGCCCTTGCTGGCGGCTACTGTAGCGACCTGACTCGCACGACGGTCATCGGGCGTATCGAACATCCGGAGCTTCGGGTCATCTACGAAATCGTGTACAACGCCCAGCAGGCGGCGATCGAGGGCGTGACGAAGGGCATGCCGGGGCAGGACGCCCACCGCCTCGCGCACGACGTGATCACCAAGGCGGGCTACAAGGAGCGGTTCGGGCACGGGCTCGGGCACGGCGTCGGCCTCGAAGTGCACGAGGACCCCTACCTTGGACTGAGTTCCGAAGATACCCTCGAAGACGGCATGGTGTTTACGATTGAACCGGGCATCTATCTGCCTGGCCTCGGCGGCGTCCGCATCGAAGACGTGGTCGTGCTCGAAAACGGCAAAGCTCGCGTGCTCAGCCACGCCCGAAAACTGACCCCGGCAGGAGTGTAGACGTGATTTCCACAGGCGAACTGAAGAAGGGCGCGACCATCGAACTCGATGGCAAGCTCATGACGATCCTCGAGTACAACCACATCAAGACGGGCCGCGGTTCGGCCCAGTGCAAGATCAAGTTCCGCGACGCACGCAGCGGCGCCATCTTCGAACAGACTTTCCAGGCGGGCACGAAGTGGCCCCGCGCCCGCGTCGAAACGCGCGAGATGCAGTACCTCTACAGCGACGACCAGTTCTTCTACTTCATGAACACCGAGAACTACGAGCAGATCCCGGTGACGAAGGACCGCGTCGGGGATGCGAACCTTTATCTCAAAGAGAACGACAACTGCCAGCTCGTGATGTACGGCGATGAGGTCATTGGCGTCGAACTGCCATCCTCCGTCGAACTGGTGGTCACACAGACGGACCCGGGCTTCAAGGGCGACACGGCCACCGGCGGGAGCAAGCCGGCGACGATGGAGACGGGCCTCGTGATCAGCGTTCCCCTGTTCGTGGAAGAGGGCCAAAAGCTGAAGATCAACACGGACCTCGGGTCGTACATCGAGCGGGTGGGATAGCGAGTTCCGAGTTCCAGAGGCCGTGCCGACGCGCCGCTTGCGCGCCGCCTTGAATTCGTGAATGGTGCGCGGATGGATGAGCCGCACTTCGCTCAGGTCGCGCTCAGCGTGGCCGATATGGCCGCCTCGCTGCGGTTCTACGCCGAGGGACTCGGCTTCCGGCTGGCCGCCGGGCGGTACGCCTCGGGGCCGGGCTTGGCCGCCATCCAGGGGTTGGCCCACCCGGCCTGCGTCATGTGGTGGCTGGTGACGGACCAGCCGTTCTTCCAGCTCGAGTTGTTCCAGTACGCCTCGCCGAAGCCGCATCCGCGCACCGACGCTTGGCGGGCCTGCGACATCGGCTACACGCGTATCGGCGTCTCGCTGCCGGACGTGCGGAAGGCCGTCGAGGCGGCCGAGCAAGTGGGTGCAAGAATCCTGGCCCGCCCGGAGATCGTCGGTGGCGCCCGCCGGGCCTGTGTGTTGGACCCAACCGGCATCCCGGTCGAACTCGTCGAAGCGAGCGGGAGCGGCGGGCCGCGCCTCGTGTCGCTCGCGGCCTCGGTCCCGAGCATCGAGCGGGCACGACGGTACTTCGTCGAGACCCTTGGCCTTGGCGTCTCAGCCGTGAGCCCCGTGGAGGAGCCACGGGAGCGCCTTTGGGGGCTCGACCCGGCCGCTGGCGACCGGCTGGTCGTGACCGCTGGCGACGTCCGGCTCGAACTCGTCGAGTACCGCCAGCCGATCCCGGCGCCACGCCGCGAAGGGTTCCAGCTCAACGACCACGGGGTGTTGAACATCGCCCTCGGCTACCGCGACTGGGGCGAGTTCAACGCGGCCTACGAGCGCGCAACCGCCGCCGGGTACCACGCTCAGACCGCGCCGATGGGCCCGGGTGGCGTCTTCGACGTGTCGTACTGCACCGACGCGGATGGGTTCTCGGTGGAGTTGTTGTACTGCCCGGAATCGAGCGATGAGGCGCTGGGGTTCGTCGCCAGCACACCGTTGCGGCGGTAAGGCAGGACGTCATGTGCGCCGGGCCGATTTCGTGAACAGGCGACCGCGACGGTCGCGCCTGCAAGAACGTCGCGTGACACGCGTAGTTGCGCGGCAATCATGAATCGTGAATCGTGAATCCGTACATGCAGGCATTCACCGTCTCCGCCGTGGTCGCGTTCCTCCGGGAGCTGTTAGAAGCGAACGAGATCCTCAGCGACCTCTGGATCGCGGGCGAGGTTTCGAACTACACACGTTCGCAGCCCGGCCACCGCTATTTCTCACTAAAGGACGGGGGCGGAGTGCTGCGCTCGGTCCTGTTTCGGACGTCGATGCCTGGGCTTGAATTCAAAAACGGCGACCGCGTCCTGGCGCACGGGCGCGTCTCGGTCTATCAGCAGCGCGGTGAACTCCAGTTCGTCTGCGATTTCGTGCGGCCCGAGGGGATCGGCCTGCAAGCGGCACAGTTCGAAGAACTCAAGTTGCGGTTGGAGGCTGAGGGGCTGTTCGAACCCGGGCGCAAGCGGGCTCTTCCGCGGTTCCCAATGCGCGTTGGCGTGGTCACCTCGCCGACCGGTGCGGCCCTCCAGGACATCCAGAACGTCCTCGCGAGGCGCTGGCCACTGGCGACGCTCGTGATCGCGCCCGCCAATGTGCAGGGCAAGGACGCGCCGACGCAGATCGCGGCGGCCTTGCGGCTCCTCGCCCGCGAGCCGGGACTTGATGTGGCCATTCTCGCTCGCGGTGGGGGCAGCGCGGAGGATCTCTCAGCCTTCAACAGCGAGGCCGTAGCCCGCGCGATCTTCGCGTTTCCCGTCCCGCTTGTGTCGGGCGTTGGTCACGAAACGGACGAAACCATCGCCGATTTCGTAGCCGATATGCGCGCCCCAACGCCAAGTGCCGCCGTCGAGCGCGCGACGCCGGACATCCGCCAGGTCACGAACTCGGTTGCCGTTCTCGAACGGGCGATGGGCTCGGCGGCGAGGTCGCTGCTGGGCGAAGCGGCCGGGAGCGTAGAATCCGCCGCCCTGGCGCTGGACCGAATGGTCCCGGACCCGAGGACGCTCGGCCGGGAGGTGGAGATGGCCCTTCGCGCGATGCGTTCGACCGCAAAGGCGTGCGTCCAGCTCGACCGGGCGCGGATCGAAACCGCCGCCGCACGGTTGGATGGGCTCGACCCGCACGCGACGCTCGCCCGGGGGTTCGCCATCGTGCAGGATGCGAAGACCCGCAAGATCGTCAGCAGCGTCCGTAAGGTGAAGAGCGGCGCTCGCCTCTCGGTGGCCGTCGCGGACGGGGCGTTCTGGACTGAGGTGAGCTAGGTGGCGGAGAAGACGAAGCGCAAAGCCAGCGACGAGATGTCGTTCGAGCAGCTGTACGCCGCGCTGGAAGGGAAGGCGCGGGCGCTCGAACAGGGGAATCTGCCGCTCGAAGAATCGCTCACGCTGTACGAAGAGGGCGCTGCGCTCGCGGCCCGGTTACGCGAGATCCTGGAGGCGGCCGAACTGCGGATCCGTACGGTCCAGCGCGGCCCTGATGTGGACGAGGAGCCACCAGATGCGGGCCCCGAAGACGGCGGCGACTTCGGCGAGGACGCATATGAGTAGCGTGAGGCCCAGCGGGCTGAAGGGGTAGAGGTGGCAGTGGTACCTTCGAACGTGTCTGTTGAAACGTGGATGCGCGGGGTTCTCGCGGCGCTTCTGATTGTGGCGCTCGCATTTGTCGTGCTTTTCTTCGCCGGCGTCGCCGACGCGACGGTCGCGGTCATCGCGGTCAACGCGAGCATGTTGATCGCATTTGTGCTTTCGCAGGTGCTACGGCGGAGGGAATCGAAGGCGCGAGCCGCGAAGCCGAACGCGGTGGACGCGGCCCCCCTTGCCCCCCGCAAGGCCGGGTCGGGAAGCAAGCGGAAGAAGCGGTAGTGGTGGACCGAATGGGCGCGGCACGCGATCCTCGGGCGGTTATGCTGAATTCGACGATGATGGGGCCGGGATGGGCGGCGTCGGGACGGCGCCAGCCCGGTGGAGGACGGACGAGGGCATGACGGATCGATTGCGGGTTGCGTGGCTCACGACGGGACGCGGGCCGGGCTCGTACGGGGCCTTGGAGTACGCCTTCGCTGCGATCCAGGATGGCCTCCCGGTCGAGGTCGCCGTGGTGTTCGTCAACCGCGAACCGGGCGAAGGCGAGCCCACCGACCGCCTGCTGGGCCTGGTGCGGGCCAATGGCGTTCCCCTGGAGACGCTCTCCTCGATCGCCTTTCGCAAGGCACGCGGCGGCAAGCTCTCCAGGCCGGGCGAGCCGCTCCCAGCGTGGCGCCGGGAGTTCGACGTGGAAGTAGCCAGGCGGCTCGGGCGCTACTCGTTCGACCTCGGGGTGATGTTTGGCTACATGCTCATCGCGACCGAGCCACTTTTCGGGCGATTCACCTTCATCAATGACCACCCGGCGCTCCCGGACGGGCCGATCGGCACCTACCAGGAGGTGATCCGGGAGTTGATGGGCGGCGGGGCGCGCGAATCCGGGTGCATGTGGAACGTCGTCACGGGCGACGTCGATCGCGGCCCGGCCGTCAGCTTCTGCCGCTACCCGATCTTCGATGAACAGAGCCGCCCGCTCTGGCTGAGCTACATTTCGACGCGGAACCGCCGGCCGCCTCTGCCGCCAGACGAGACGCTCCTCTACCAGGAGATCCGCCGGCGAGGAGTGGAGCGAGAGCGGCCGTTCATGGTCGAGACGCTGCGGGCGGTCGCCGAGGGCAGGCTCGCCGTACCACCAGCCGAGCCCGTGGACCTCACCGAGGCCGTGGAACGGGCCGTCGGCAGGCGCTGACCATGCGGCCACGACAGGCGACTCAAGGAGCGGCTTTAGGATCGTCCCTCCCCGGCCGACCGAGGAGAACCACCGCCGCCGCACCAAACAGAAAGCCGCCGACATGGGCGAAGAAGGCCACGCCGGAACTCGCGCCGCTGGCCGTCCCGAGCGTGCCCAGGCCCGAAAACAGGTTCGTCAGGAACCAGAACCCGATCATCACGACAGCCGGGATGTTCAGCGGGATGAAGAACAGGAACGGCACGAGAGCGCGGATGCGGGCGCGCGGAAAGTAGACCAGGTAGGCGCCCAGGACCCCGGCTATCGCGCCACTGGCGCCAACGTGAGGGATGACGGAAGCCGGGTCGATAGCGCCTTGCAGCAGGTTCGCGGCAACCCCGGAGAGGAGATAGAAGACGAGGAAGCCAGCGTGGCCGAGGCGGTCCTCCACGTTGTCGCCGAAGACCCAGAGGAAGAGCAGGTTCCCGGCGATGTGGAGCCAGCCCGCGTGGATGAACAACGACGTGAGGATGGTCAGCAGCACGAGCGCTTTGCTCTGCTGGGGTGTCGCGGACTTCCCTCTGACGGTGTCGAACCATTCGCGCGGCTGGAACGACCACTCGCAATAGAACCGGTCCGTGGCGGTGGGGGCGGTTTCAAGGCCGTAGCAGATGCCCGCGGTTTGTTCGTCGAACTGGGCCTGGGCCTGGCCGCGCGAAGTGGAGGTGGACGTTGAAAGCGTGAGCATAAACAGGAATACCAGGGCGTTGGCCACGAGCAGGGCACGAGTGACATGCGGCACGCCGCGGGAGTGCGGGCTGTCGCCGATTGGGATCATCGCTTCTTCGGGTCCGGGGGAGGGGGGAGGTGGGCGGTATCGTTGAGTGACAGGACCACGAGGCGCCCGTTCGCGGCCGCGACCTGGGAAAGGCCACAGTTCGAAACGTCGAAGCGAAAGACGTGGGTCGGCGCGATACCGAGTATCTCCGAGAGCATGCAGTTGATCGCGGTCCCGTGGCTGATGACGAGCACGTCCTGGCCTCTGTGCCGGGCCGCGATGGACCGGATCGCCGCGATCGTGCGCTCGCGCACCATCTGGGGGTTTTCGCCCCCCGTGGGATGCCAGCCCGGGTCCTCATCGCGCATCTTCTTGAACTGCTCGGGATGGTCCCGCCGGATGGCGGCTTCGCGCTTCATCTCCCATTCGCCGTAGAAGATTTCGCGCAGCGCCGGGTCCATCTGGAGCGAAACGGAGCGGCCGTCCAGAACGATCGTGGCCGTCTGGACCGCTCGCGAGAGGTCGCTGGCGTAGGCGGCGGCGATGGGAACATCGCGCAATCGGCCGCCGAGGGCGCGCGCCTGTTCGCGCCCGAACTCGGTGAGAGTCGTTTCAGATTGGCCGCAGAAGAGGCCGCTCTTGTTCGCCTCGGTCTGGCCGTGGCGCGCGATCCAGATACGGGTGTGGGCCTTCGTGGAGGACATCTGAGGCGCAGGCTAACACGGCGCGCGAAGCAGCGGCGCCGGGGTGCGATTCAAAGTTATGCGTAGGTGAGTAAGCAGTAGGACGATAGAGTGGTGAGGGAGTGGGACCGAGGTTTGGAATCGCAGTCTGCCGGACCTATCATCGTCCGCCCAACGTAGAGCGAAGACTTGCCCGCCGTCCCCTGAAAAATCCGCAATCGTTTGAACGGCACGGCTACGCTTCTTGTCCACCCGCACGCTCGTCCCTCCACCTACCGGTAACGAGACGCCCGGATGAAAGTTCGCTTCGTCCGGACGGTGAGGAGGCCGACCTTCTCCGCTGGGCGCATGGCTCCCCCTTGCCGCGGTTGTTGATGCGCTATCGATTCTACGGATGCCGGGATGCGATGTCGCCCGGCGACCAGCGGGGCGGGACGCGGTATCCTTGGCCAATGAACGTGGCACGCGGCCTCGTCCTGGCGTTCGGCGTCTTCGCGGCCAGTTTCGCGCTCCACATCGTCGGCGGCGCGAGCGGGCAGGACTGGCTGTTCAACCTCGCGGTGGCTCTCATCTTCCTCACGGCGACGGCGTTCCCGGTCATTGCACTACTCTTCGCGGGATCGCCTCGCGGCGCGGCCAGGAATCTCGTGCTGAACGCCGGGTTCGTCATCGGCACGGCGTTGACCGCGTCCGCGTTCTGGGCCGCGAACGGACGCGGCTTCGCCTGGTGGGAAGTGCCTGCGGCCGCGGCGTCGGTTCTCGTTGTGAGCGTCACCTGCACGCTTGTGCTCGCTCGCCTCTGGTCGCGGCAGTCTGCCCGCGTCTCCCCTCGCCCCGCGTCCTTCCGGGGGAAGGAGGAGAGGCGCCGAGGGTGAGGGCCAGTCCGCCGGGTGGGCGTCAGATTTTTGCACAAGGGCAGGGAACCCGTTCGACCGCATCTCGGCCGGCCCGGCCGCGCCGTATGCGAGTGATAACGAGCGGTTCGTTGTCTCGCGCCATGCTTGAGCCTCCGAAAAAATCTGACAACCACCCCGCTCGCCAGCGGTGAGAGCGAATGTGCGCCGTTCGTGGTAGGCTTCCGCCGCTAGTTTCTAAGACCAACCACACTTCGGAGGTCCCCCATGGCGCGCCGCCTTGCCCTTTCCGTCGGGTTCACCGGCAATCCCGAGCAGAACAAAGAGCTCATCAAGCGCATCCAGATCGCGGAGGAAGTCGGCGTCGAAGCCGTCTTCACGGCCGAGACCTGGGGCCGCGACCAGTTCTCACTCCTCACTCAGATCGCGCTCGCGACGAGCACCATCAAGCTCGGCTCCGGGATCGCCCCGATCTTCGGCCGTTCCCCGGCCGTCCTCGCGATGAGCTATGCGACCCTCGACGAACTCTCGGGCGGGCGTGTCATCATCGGCCTCGGCACGTCGGGCGCGCGCGTTATCGAACACTGGCACGGCCAGCCGTTCGAAAAGCCGCTCCAGCGAATGAAGGAGTACTGCGAGATCATCAACCTGATCGTGGCGGGCGAGAAGGTGTTCTACGACGGCGAGATCTTCAAGCTCCAACGCGGCTTCAAGCTGCTCTTCAATCCCGTGCGCAACCACATCCCGATCCTCATCGCAGGCATTTCGCCGAAGAGCATGGAGATCGTCAGACAGGTGGCCGACGGCTGGATGCCGATCTACTGGCCGAAATCGAAGTTCAAGGATGGCCTCGCAGCCATTGCCAAGAGTTCGGCCGCCGCTGGCCGGCCGGAGGGCGCGGTTGAGTGCATCGCCTCGCTGACCACCGTGATCGAGCCTGATCCGGTGAAGGCGAAGCGGCTTGC
>JANXYE010000469.1 GCA_025350285.1 Chloroflexota bacterium | reverse complement strand
GGGCCACGCGGGGATGACGGAGGAGGACGCTCGACGAGTACATGGCGATGTGCGGGTCGTGACTTTCGCGGCGAACCGGGTGGACTGGTTCCGCGTGGCCCGCCAGTCCGAGGGGTTCGCGAAGGTGGTCTGTGATTCGCGCACGGGGCGGCTGTTAGGCGCTCATTTCTTCTGCGCCCAGGCGAGCACGCTGGCCGGGGAGGCGGCGTTAGCTATCCAGATGCGCCTCCGCGTGAAGGAGGTAGCGAACACTATCCATGCGTATCCGACGTGCTCGGAGCTCTTCCGCTGGGCCCGCGCGGCGTTGGTCGGGTGAGCATCGTTGCGTTGAGCGGTGGTTTGTCGCGGGGCGTGAGCAACCAGGCTGAGCGCGCCGATCCGCTCAAGGAGGGTGGGCGGCAAGGCTTCGCACGGGCGGGGACGACTACCAGCCGACAGTCCCTTCGTCCGGAAGCGCCGCGCCGTGTCCGTCGCGGTACTGAGAATGTTCGACGCGCGCAATACCAACAACGAGGTTCCAACATCCGGCGCCGAGATCCGTTAAGCTAGGGCCAGCATGACGACGCTCTTCGACCAGCTTGAACGCCCCTTGCGCGACCTCCGCATCTCGGTGACGGACCGTTGCAACTTCCGCTGCACGTACTGCATGCCGAAAGAGGTCTTTGGGCCTGCGTACCAGTTCCTCCAGCGCGACGATTTGCTCACCTACGAGGAGATCACGCGGCTGGCCCGGATCTTCGTGGCGCACGGCGTGGAGAAGATCCGGCTGACGGGGGGCGAGCCGCTGGTGCGCCGCGACCTGCCGCGCCTTATCGAGGGCCTGTCAGTCATCCCCGGCTTGAAAGACCTGACGCTCACCACGAACGGATCGCTCCTTCGGCGGCAGGCCCAGGCGCTGGGCGAGGCGGGCCTGAAGCGGATCACGGTGAGCCTCGATGCGCTGGATGACGCGGTTTTCCAGCGGATGAACGATGTGGGCGTCTCCGTAAGCCAGGTGCTCGACGGGATCGAAGCGGCGAGGGAGGCCGGGCTGACGCCGATCAAGGTGAACGCCGTCATCGAACGCGGCGTCAACGACGAGGGGATGGTCGAACTCGCGCGGCACTTCAAGGGGACGGGCATCATCCTGCGCTTCATCGAGTTCATGGACGTGGGCAACACGAACGGCTGGAACCTGGAACGCGTCGTGCCACTGCGCGAGATGGCGGAGCGCATCGGCCGCGAGCTGCCAATTGAACCAGCGGAAGCCAACTATCGCGGGGAGGTCGCCAAGCGCTGGCGCTACCTGGACGGGACGGGCGAGGTGGGCTTCATTTCGAGCATCAGCCAGCCGTTCTGTGGCGAATGCACGCGCGCCCGGCTGTCGCCGGAAGGCGAGCTGTTCACCTGCCTGTTCGCGGCCCACGGCCACGATTTTCGCTCGCTTCTGCGCAACGGCTCCGACGACGCCGGAATCGCGGCCTTCCTCAAGAACGTGTGGCGGCTGCGGGAAGACCGTTATTCGGAGATTCGGGGCGAGGCGACGGTTGGGCTCGAACGGGTCGAGATGTCACACATCGGCGGCTGAGGGCGTCGATCTGGCGTAGACTGGGTGGATGTGCGGACGCTTTACGATGACCTACGCCGATTCCGACCTGCTGGCCGAAGAGCTGGGCGTGCCGGCCGATTCGGTACCCGAGTACTACGGCCCCCGGTACAACATCGCGCCGATGCAGAAGCACCTGATCCTCCAGATGGACAACGAAACGCGGGAACTGCTGCCGGCGCGCTGGGGGCTCGTGAACTCGTGGGCGAAGGACAACAAGAACGCGGCCAAGCAGATCAACGCCCGTGCCGAGACGGTGGCGGCGCGGCCTGCCTACCGGGCGGCGTTCAAGCACCGGCGCTGCATCATTCCGGCCGATGGCTTCTACGAATGGAGTGGCGACAAGAAAGCACGGATGCCGTTCCGCTTCCACCGGCCGGATGGCAAGCTCTTGCTCTTCGCCGGGCTGACCGAACGCTGGCAGCGGGAGCCCGGCCAGTGGGAACAAACGTTCACGATCATCACGACCACGGCGAACAAGCTCATGAGCAGCCTGCACGACCGTATGCCCGTCATCCTAGATGACCGCGACGCGGACCTCTGGATGTTCAAGACGACGCCCGCGGAACAGCTGACGAAGCTCCTGGTCCCGGCCGCCGAGGACGTGTTGATGATGGACGCGGCCTCGCCACTCGTGAACAAGGTCGCGAACGACGGGCCGGAACTGCTCGGGCGGGCGCCGGGCGAAGAACCGCCGTCCTCATCGTGAGGTGACGACCGGTAGCCGAGGGGCTCCGTTGTGCCGATCCCGGCGAACCTTACGTCCTGGGGCGGCAGCGCTGTGAGGTGGACTCTGTCCCCAGATGGATCGCCGGGCGGTGAGCCCTCAAGGGTGGTGCGCTCGCACGTAGTTCGTGAACAGGTGGCGATGGGAGGCGGGGCACGCCCGGCGGGGGCGGGCGGCGTGGAGCCGCGGGATTCCCATCTGGTCAGCCGGGATCCGAAGTGGCACCATCGAACGATGCCGAAACAGGTCTCGAACGTTGCGAGCGACGACTACCTCACCGCCATCTATCGTATGAACTTCGACGAGGGCGAGGACGTCATCGCGGTCCGGATGGCCGACCGGCTGGACATCACACCGCCGTCCGTGGCCGGGATGCTGAAGCGCCTCCAGCGAGATTCGCTGGTGGAGATCGACTCACGCAAGCTGATCCACCTGACCGCGGAAGGCCACCGGCGGGCGGAGCAGATGGTGCGGCGTCACCGGCTGGCGGAGTGCTTGCTGACGAGCGTGCTCAAGCTCGATTGGTGGAAAGCGTACGAGGAGGCGCATCTCCTCGAACACGGCATCTCCGATGTGACCGAGCCGCGACTCTTCGAAGCGCTTGGCAAGCCCACACGCAGCCCGTTTGGCTACCCGATCCCCGGCGCGGGGATACCGTACGTGCTGCCGATGACGACGCTCGCTGGCGTGGCGGAAGGCACGAAGGTGATCATCGACCGGGTCTTCGAAGAGGACGAAGAGTTGCTGCGGTTCTTCTATGAAGAGGGGATTCGGCCTGGCGCGCCGGTGGTGCCGGAGGCGGTGGCGGCCTACCGCGGGACGCTGACCGCGCGCGTGGGCGAACGCACGGTGGTAATGGGCACGCAGGTTGCCAGCCACATCTGGGTCACTTCGGTAGAGGAAGCCCGCTAAACGACCTGGCGCCAGGTTTGGAGGGCCTTGCCCAGGCCGTGCTCTTTGATCAGGGCGTTCACGGTCTTCACGGCGTCCGACTGGTGCGAAAGGGCATCGATCTCGCAGCCAAAGTTGAGTGACTCGCGGAAGCCCTGGATCTCCTGCGTCTGGTTGATGCCGCGTTTCGCGAGCTGGAGGATTTCGGAAGGGGTCTCGGCCATCGATTCCGCCATCGCGAGGACTTCGGCTTCGAGCCTGTCGGGCGGGAAGACGGCGTTGATCATGCCGAGGCGCAGGGCTTCGGCGGCGGTCATCTTCGAGCCGATGCGGTAGAAGACCTCGCGCGCCTTCTTAGGGCCGATGAGCCACGTCCAGAACGGCAAGACGAAGCCAATTCCGACCGGGAGCTGGGGGATGCCGAAGGTTACGTCCTCGGCGGCGACCGTCAGATCACAGATGAGCGCGAGCTGCGTGCCGCCGGCGAGACAGAAACCGTGGACCTGGGCAATGACCGGTTTGGTCAGGTCCCAGATGGTGAGCAGGCGGCGCAGCGTTTCGCGCAGATTGACGGCGTCGGTGGCGGCGCTGACGCCACCGGCCGCGCCCTTCGCGTCGGACGACAGCCCAGCGGAGAGGTCGTAGCCGGCGCAGAAGGCGCGGCCGTTCCCCTTGAGAATGATGACGCGCACCTCGCGGTCGCGTTCGGCCAGCTGCAAGGCGGCGACAATCTCCTGCTGGAGCTTCAGGCTGAGCGCGTTGAGCTTTTCCGGGCGGTCGAGGGCGATCGTGGCGATCCGCCCGCGGGTTTCGTAAACAACTGTTTCGAACTGGTTCGTGGCATGAGGTCCTCAATCCGGATGAACGCCAAGACGCCAGGGCCGGTTGATCCTAGAATATACGACCTCAACGGTCAGACGTGCTTGCGGAACCAATCGAGGGTCTTCGGCCAGGCGTCGGCGGCGGCGGTGGCGTTGTAGCTCGCGCCGGTGTCGTTGAAGAAGGCGTGGTTGGCGCCGTCGTAGACCTTTACTTCGAAGGGCTTGCCGGTCTTCGCAAGCTGCTCTTTGACCTTTTCGGATTGGCTTGTGAC
>JANXYE010000467.1 GCA_025350285.1 Chloroflexota bacterium | reverse complement strand
CATCCCGCCCACCCGCACGATCGCGAGGTCGTCGGCGGCCGGGAGTCGTTGGCGTAAGTAGCCGGCCAGGCGGTCTCGCCAGTCCACCCTTAGAGTTCCGCGAGCGAGGCTTCGAGGAGCCGCGCGAGGTCATCCCACGTGTACCAGGGGTCCGTCCCGTTGAACGCCTTCCAGCCGTAGTAGATGACGCCCAGTTCCCACAGCCAACGGGCGCGAAACCACTCCATGCCACCCAGTTCATGCTCGCTCGCCGCTTCGTACATACGCACGAAGGGCATCTCGCCGACCTGCCCAAATGGAGCGCCCTTCAAATGCGAGAGAGCGACCAGTTGGCCGACGTCGCTGCGCGGGTCGCTAATCCGGGCCTGCTCCCAATCGACCACAGCAACGACGCGGCGCTCACGAAAGAGGTAGTTGAAGACGTTGATATCGCCCTGGCAGAGGGCCAACCGGCCATCGCCGGGAACCGTCGCGTTAAGCACGGCGGCGGCGCGGGCCAAGAGCGTGTCTCCTTCGCCCGTGAACCGCCGCATACGAAGACCGATCGCCGCAAGTTCGCGGCGCAGGCCCTCGGCCACCGAAGCTGGCACACCGAGGAAGCCGAGACCCAGCGCCGCCCAGTCCAGGCGGTGGATAGTCGCCACGGCGGAGGTGAAGGCGGAAAAGTCAGCCTCCGGGCCAGCCACGCCCATATGCGGGGCGTCCACCCACTCCATCACGATGAACGGCGCACCGAGCGGGCTAGCTGAGCGCTCCGAGCCGAGCAGCCGCGGCACCGGGACCGGCGACGCCTCGAGCAGGCGAAGCACCTCGCCTTCGCGAACCACATCATAGGGCTCGAAGATGCCTCGCTGGCGTTGCATGCGGAGCACGATGTCGGCCGCCGGCGCGCCGTCCAGCCGCACGCGGCAGGTAATGTTCGATGCCCCCCCGTCGAGCGGTTCGATAGAGAGCACGCGGGCATCGCGGAACCCGCTCCGCCCGCGAAGCCAGCCCTCGAAACGCCGTGCATCCGGAAAAATCTCTAATTCGGCCACCAGCGGATTCTACCCGGACTGATCACGTCGCGCCCGGACAACGTAGAGTGCTTCGAATGGACACCTACCGCCTGGCCGAAGACCCAGACCTGGTAAGGAACATCGCGGCCGGCCGCGAAGACGCCCTGAGCGTGCTGTACGATCGGTATCACCGGCAGTGCTTCTCGTTCGCTATCCGTATCCTCGGTTCGGAAAGCGACGCCGAAGAGGCCGTGCAGGAGACCTTCGTCCGCCTTTGGCGAAGCTCCAGCCAGTACGATTCTTCGAAGGCGGGCGTTGGCAGTTGGGTGCTCTCTATCACCCGGAACCTCTGCATCGATGAACTCCGCCGCCGCCGCCGCCGTGCCCCGGAGGTCCCGATCGCGGAGGACGGGCCAGATCCCCCGGCGAACGACCGGACCGACCTCGAAGCCGAGCGGACGATCGTGGGCGAGCAAATTCGGGCCGCGCTCCAGGGCCTCTCACCCGAGCAGCGGAGCGCCATTGAACTCGTTTACTTCCACGGCCTCACGAGCCAGGAAGTGGGCCATGTCTTAAACGTACCGGCGCCAACGGTGAGGAGCCGTCTGCGCCTGGGACTTTTGAAGCTGGGCGGTATTCTGCAGGAGAAGGGGGTGATCGCGGTTGACTGACAACGAAGAACACCCATTGGATTATCTGCCCGAACTCGCGCTCGGCGTGCTGAGCGAAGCTGAGGCGGGGCCCCTTCGCATCCACGTTTCTCGCTGCGATATGTGCCGGGCCGAATTCGAAGAAATGAGCCGGGTCGCTCGTATGCTGCCGCTCGCCGCTGAAGACATCGAGCCCAGTTCGACGCTGAAGGACTCTGTGTTCCAGCGCATCGCGGACGAATCGAAGGTCCTGGCGTTCCCTCTCGCCGGCGCGGTGATCCGGCCACGCCGCTGGCAGGTGGCCAGCGCGATAGCGGCCGCTATCGGGCTCGTGCTGGTTATTGGCGGCGCTACCGGGTTCGCCTTGCGTGGCGGCGGCGATAGCAATCTCAAACGCGACTCGGCCCGCCAGGCCGCCGTTGTCGAAGCAGCGGCCCGCGGCGATCTGCGTGTGGCGAAAATGGACCAGGGCACGGAACACATTGCCCTCCTCCGCGCGCCGGGCGCGACGGACGCCTTCGCCTGGGTCGATGGGCTGCGTCCGCTGCCCGAGGGCAAGGCTTACCAGGCGTGGTTCACCAGCGACCTCCGGAACTTCGAGCCGAGCACGGTCTTCAAGACCAGTTCGGGCGGGGCCTGGCTACCGGCCAGCACCGCCGTCGATTCCTACGGCTTCGTGGGGATCACGATCGAAAACGAGGGCGGCGCGAAGGTACCTTCTTCCCCACCGTTCATGGTCGTCGATCTTTCGAAGTCAGCGCGGGCTTTAGGTGTCCCGCTTCCGCGCTAGCAGGGTGTTGAACAAGGGCTTGGATTGACGGCAGGGTTGGGGGAAGGGGTATCTGGGAGTGGGTTGGACAGCTGGTGGGAGCCCTCTGGGCGCCAGACAAGCGACCGCTGGCACCCGGTTTGGCCTCCGCGGGCCGCTTCGGCCAAGCTCCCGCCGGCCGTTCTGCTCAGGCCGGCCGGG
>JANXYE010000430.1 GCA_025350285.1 Chloroflexota bacterium | reverse complement strand
TAGAATTTGCATCCGCCTACGGGCGCATGCTCTTGCTGGCCGAGCTCGCCAGACTTCCGCTGGCGAAGCCGCGGCTACGTATCCCGGAAATCGCGTGGACCGAAATCGAACGCAGCCTGCGCGTGTTGCTGGAAGACGCGTCAACCGTGCCAGCGGACGATTGGCGCGCGGTGAGTTTCGGAAAGGACCTGCGCGCCGCCCAGCTCCAGTGGCTCCCATACGACGGTATGGTTTCGGTCATCATGAAGGTTCACCCCTGGTACTTGAGCCGCCCGGCCAGCGCCAGGGAGCGCCTGGGGCTCTGCCGATACCTCGGACCACGGACGGCGCGGGGACTCATCATGCTGGGCGGCCACGAGTGGCGGGGATACCGCGAACTCCGCCGGCGCCCCTGGCAAACGCGCATGGAGCGAACCGCGGCCCTCGCCGTTGTAAACCCATGGATCGCGGGATCCGTTTCCAGGAGTTGGGTCAACGACCCCGCCCTCCGGGCCATTTCGCCGGACCTTATCGAAAAGTCGGACGGAATCGTCGCCTCGGGCGGCTACCGGTTCCGAGTGGCCATGACGCCCCATGCAACCGCACAGGCACTGGAGAAATCCGAAACCCGGCGCCGTCTGTTCGCGGAAGGCAAGTATGTGCCGGGCGTTTATGCCACGCTGTTCAAGCGCTCGGAACTCCTTCGTTGGGCGCGAGAACGTTGGCAAGGAGCGGGACCGGGTGAATGATGGGCGGCCGGCCGTGGACTCCCTGGGAGGCGCCGATTGCGACCTCCCGTCCGAACGCAGACGCGTCGGCGAGATTGCGGCGGAGGCTTCGGCACAGCTTGAGGACTCTCTCCGGCGGCTCTCTCCGGCTGAACGGGCGCGAATTGAGCGAGTTCCGCTTGAGCCGTCGCTGGCGGCGGTCGCAAGGTGGAGCGCGGGACATCACTACTACGAAGTGCCGCGCGCCGTCTCGCGGGCGGAGGCGGCGGTAACGGCCGAGGGCGAACCGTTCGTCAACCTCCATCGCGCGCTCTTGCTCTACTCACTGCTCGCGAATTTGGACTACGGGATCATCGTGAAACGAGCCGATGTTCTGTCCTGGGCGGATTCACCGGCCGCCCACCCGGAGCTTGAGTCGTGAAGACGGAACCGCCGTCGGAGCACCGGGGGATGAGTTGGCTGGCCAATCCCGGCCTCCAACTCATCGCCGGGAGCGGCTGGATGAACGCCCCGAAGCTCAAGGCGATTGCGCCTCACCGCGCGGAGCAGGCTGAGGCGTTGGTCGCGCTTGGCGGGCGGCGATTTCGCAAGGCCACCTCCCCGGACATCGTGGCGATGGCACTGAGTTCTTCGACCACGCGCCGCAAGCTCTACGAAGAGGGCAAGTGCCAGCCGGCCGAGCACGGGCTCATGGTGAAAGGCGGGATATGTTGCGCTGGGCGCAATCGGCCGCTGCCCGGGAGAGATCTGCTCCGTGAAGACGCAACTCCCCGGCGACCGCGAGGCGATACGAGCGTTGGCGGCCGATGCTCGGGCGGCGTTGAATTCCATGCTCGCTCAACTCGAAGCGACCGAGCGGGCGTGGCTCGAGGCGGCCCCCCTGGAAGGGACCATCTCGGCTTATGGCTCGTACGACCCAGCCTGGACATATGAGCGGCAGCCCCGGGCGGTGGCGAGGCTGGAAAACGAGATTCGCGGTCTCGGTGGCGAGGTCTGGAGCCATCGATATGCGCGGCTCCTCCTGTACGAACTGCTGGCACGGCTGCCGGGCCGTGAGCCGCGATTGACCGTACCACCCAACCAATGGCCATCCGTCGAGGGCTCCCTGCGCCAACTCTTCGACCTGGTGGCCGACTACCCGGCAGTCGCGTGGTCAGAGGACACGTTCGTGAAGGACGTCGCCGTTGCGCAACTCAGGGTGATCCCGGCTGGCTTCTTCTTCGTGGAACGTCATAGCGCAACGGCTCGCTGGCTCGTCTCGCGGGCGACAAGCGGGGAAAAGCTCGCCGTCTTGCGGTACCTTGGGCCGGAGTTCTCTCGCGCCACCGATGTCACCAGCAGCCACGCGTGGACGGCTCGCGCGCGGGCGTCCGGGAACCGCACGAGGCCCGGCACCTTGTGATGGCCGAGATCATGGAGGCGAATCCAGACGTTCGCTACCTGGTCCGCGCCGGTTGGCCCGTGGACCCTATGCTGACGAAGGTCACTCCGCATTTGGCCGAGCAGTTCACCGCCATGGCGGCCATGGGCGCGCGCCGCTACCGCGGCAAGGTGAGCCCCGAGGTCACTGCCCTCGCGCTCCAGTCCTCGGCCGCCCGCCGCAAGCTGTATGAAGAGGGCAAGTACCAGCCGGCGGAGTACGGCCTCATCATCAAGAGAGCTGATCTCCTCCGCTGGGCAGACCGCTGGCGGCGAGAGCAGACCGCCGCCGGTTGACGCCGCCAATCCCGATCGATAGCGTCCTCCGAACTATTCCGCCCGGAGATGACCGCGATGAAAGTCGGCGTCACGCTGTTCGCCCAGAACTACCTCGATTGGGACCGCTACCAGGATCGCGCCTTCGATCGCCAGCCGCTCGTCCACGATTCTCTGGCGTACGAAGAGGAACTCGCGATCGGCGACCTCGTCGAGCCGCTTGGATACGACTCGCTCTGGACCGTCGAGCACCACTTCACGCCCTACACCATGGTCCCGGACCCGACGCAGTTGCTTTCCTACTTCGCCGGGCGGACGAGCCGGATCGACATGGGCACGATGGTCATCGTCCTGCCCTGGCACGACCCCGTGCAGACGGCCGAGAAGATCGCGATGCTCGATAACATGCTTCGCGGCCGCAAGCTCACCCTCGGCTTTGGCCGCGGCGCCGGGCGCGTGGAGTTCGAGGGCCTGCGCGTCCCAATGGGCGAATCGAGAGAACGGTTCCTTGAGGCGCTCGATGTCGTGCGGTCGGCGCTCACGAACGAGCGCTATTCGTTCGAAGGTAAGCACTATCAGATCCCGGAGACCAGCATCCGCCCCCAGCCGCGTTCGAAGGACCTGACGGAGCGGATGTACTGCGCCTGGGGCACGCCCTCTTCGATGCCGATGGCGGCCGGATCCGGCCTCGGCGCGCTGTTCATCCCGCAGAAGAGTTGGGCGGAGTACGCGGAGGACATGAAAGGCTTCAACCAGGTGCGCGCGGACAACGGCTGGGCGCCGATGAAGCCGATCGTGGCGACCTGGGTTTACTGCCACAAAGACGAAGGCCAGGCTTGGGACGACGCCTTGCTGTACATGGGCAACTACTCGGATTCGGCGCGCCAACACTACGAATTCGACGACTCGGCTCACTTCCACAACACGAAGGGCTACGAGCACTACGCCGCGATGTCCGAGGCGGCCCAGCGGGTGGACCCGGCGGTCGCCAGGGCCGGTTTCGCGAACTCGCAGGTCTGGGGCACGCCAGCCCAGTGCATCGCGAAACTCAAGGAGATCCGCGACCTCGTGGACGCGCAAGAGTTCGTGCTGGTGTTCAAGTACGGCGCCATGCCCCAGGAAAAGGCCGAGGCGAGCATGCGCCTCTTCGCCGAGAAGTGCCTCGACGAGGTACAGGCGCTGGGCTAAGCATCAGTACCGCGACCGACAGGGAGCGGCGCCCAGGCCCTGCCGCATCTGCCGGGCACATCCAAGCGCGCCGTCTGCACCGAGACCGACAGGAAGCGGCGGTTGCTGCTTGATCAGGCCGAGCTCGGCACGATCAAGTCCGGACTCGCATCGCACATAAGACGCCCCCGCCCGACAATGACCCCACCGAAACTCCCATTCGCGTGCGCGGTCCGGCTGCTTGTCGCCCCGCGCGGCGCGCGCTCCGAGGCCTCCGCCCATGACCACCCGCCCCATCGACGATGTCCGCATCAAGGAGATCAAGGAACTGCTACCGCCGATGCATGTCCTCCGGGAGTTCCCCGCGAGCGACAGGGCGGCCGAAACCGCTTTCGAAGCGCGCCACGACATCCACCGCATCCTCCACGGCGCGGACGACCGCCTGCTCGTCATCATCGGGCCCTGCTCCATCCACGATGTCGCGGCCGCGAACGAGTACGCGAAGCGGCTGCTTTGCGAAAAGGCGCGCTTCACGGACGATCTGCTGATCGTCATGCGTGTCTATTTCGAAAAGCCGCGCACAACCGTCGGCTGGAAGGGTCTCATCAACGACCCGAACCTCGATGGCAGCTTCAGCATCAACGAGGGACTTCGTGTCGCGCGCCAGTTGCTGCTCGAATTGAACGAAGCCGGCATGCCCGCGGGCGTCGAGTATCTGGACATGATCACGCCGCAGTACATCGCGGACCTCGTGAGCTGGGGCGCGATTGGCGCGCGCACCACCGAAAGCCAGGTGCATCGCGAACTCGCCTCCGGCCTCTCCTGCGCCGTTGGGTTCAAGAACGGCACCGACGGCAACGTGAAGATCGCGGTGGATGCCGTCCGCACGGCCCAGCATGCACACCACTTCCTCTCGGTAACGAAGGCGGGCCATTCGGCCATTGTCTCGACGAACGGAAACGAAGACGGG
>JANXYE010000380.1 GCA_025350285.1 Chloroflexota bacterium | reverse complement strand
TGAGGCCGTCGCTGCCAACGCCGAAGTGGCGGTCGCTGAGCTTGATTGCGAGTTCGGACCAGTCGCGCTCCTCCGTGGGGATGACGTAAACGTAGTCGTTGCCGAGGCCGTGCATCTTGGTGACGCGCATAGGGCAAGTGTAGCGCAAGCGCGGCCGTCACCGGCGACCCCGGGTGCGATTCAGAGTTTCGGGTCAGAGGCCGCGAGGGAGCCGGCCATTTCCTGCGACCTCAGGCTGGGTAAGGGGCTACGCCAGCGGCCACAGGGGGCCGCGACTCCGGACGGTGGGGATGGGTCGTGAGGTGGGGGCTACGGCGTCGGCGGGAGGGCGGGGACGTGAGGGGCTACGCCAGCGGCCACAGGGGGCCGCGACTCCGGGCGGTGGGGGATGATCGAGATGTGGGGGCTACGGTGTAGGCGGTAGGCGTGAGGGGTGAGGCGATAGGTTGGGGGTTGCCCTGGTTACGACGGGACGACCTCGCCGACGACGAGTTCGCGGAAGGCGAACTCGCCGGCTTCGAAATCGACCGCGACCTCGGCGCCTTCGTGGAGTTCGCCACCGAGCAGTCGGAGGGCGAGCGGGTCCAGGAGTTGGCGCTGGATGACGCGTTTGAGCGGGCGAGCCCCGTAGAGCGGGTCGTAGCCTTCGTGGCCGAGTGCGCGGCGAGCGGCGTCGGTCACGCTGAGTGCAATCCGGCGGTCGGCGAGGCGCTTGGCCACGAGATCGACCTGGAGATCGACGATCGTGAGGATGTCGCGTTCGGAGAGCTGGCGGAAGATAACGAGTTCGTCGATGCGGTTGAGGAACTCGGGACGGAAGTGGCCACGCACGGCGTCCATCACGCGTTCGCGCATACCGGCGTCGCTCAAGCCGGACTCCGTGATGTACACGCTGCCGAGGTTCGAGGTCATCACGATGATGGCGTTGCGGAAGTCGACGACGCGCCCCTGGCCGTCGGTGAGGCGCCCGTCGTCGAGCACCTGAAGGAGGACGTTGAACACGTCGCCGTGGGCCTTTTCGATTTCGTCGAAGAGGATGACGGAGTACGGGCGGCGGCGGACGGCTTCGGTGAGCTGCCCGCCTTCGTCGTAGCCGACGTACCCCGGAGGCGCCCCGATGAGGCGGGCCACGGAGTGCTTCTCCATGTACTCGCTCATGTCGATGCGGATCATGGCGCGCTCATCGTCGAACAGAAACTCGGCGAGGGCGCGGGCGAGCTCGGTCTTCCCGACGCCGGTTGGCCCGAGAAAGATGAAGGAGCCAATGGGGCGGTTCGGATCCTGGAGGCCCGCGCGGGAGCGGCGGATGGCGTTGGCCACGGCGGTGACGGCCTCGTCCTGGCCGATAACCCGGTCGTGCAGGCGTTGTTCCATACGGAGCAGCTTCTGCATCTCGGCTTCCATCAGGCGGCTGACGGGGATGCCCGTCCAGCGGGCGACCACCTCGGCGATGTCGTCTTCGCCAACCTCCTCCTTGAGGAGACGTGACGTGCCGGAGGCCGCGTCCGCCGCGGCGAGGGTGTCGAGCTGGGTCTGGAGTTCGTGCAGGGTCGTGTAACGCAGGCGCGCCACGAGTTCGTAGTCCGCGCGGCGTTCGGCCTGCTCGATATCGAAGTGGAGACGCTCCATCTGCTCCTTGAGGGCGCGGATCGCCGCGATCCGTTCTTTCTCCTGTTGCCACTGGGCGCGAAGGCCGGACTGCTCCTCCTTCTCGGCCGCCAGTTCGCGCTCCAGGCGATCGAGGCGGTCTTTCGAGGGTGCGTCCTGCTCTCGCTTGAGGGCCTCACGCTCGACCTCGAGGCGGAGGATGCGGCGCTCCACCTCGTCGAGCTCCACCGGAAGGCTGTCGATCTCGGTGCGGAGGCGGGCGCCGGCTTCGTCCACGAGGTCGATCGCCTTGTCCGGGAGAAAGCGGTCGGTGATGTAGCGGTTCGAAAGGACGGCGGCGGCGACGAGCGCGGCATCCTTGATGCGCACGCCGTGGTGTACCTCGTAGCGTTCGCGCAGGCCGCGAAGGATGGAGATCGTGTCCTCCACCGTGGGCTCGCCGACCTTTACCGGCTGGAACCTGCGTTCGAGGGCGGCGTCCTTCTCGATGTGCTTGCGGTATTCGTCGAGCGTGGTAGCGCCGATGCAGTGGAGTTCGCCGCGGGCGAGCATGGGCTTGAGCATGTTCGAAGCGTCCATCGCGCCCTCGGCCGCGCCGGCGCCGACCACCGTGTGGAGTTCGTCGATGAAGAGGAGAACCTGGCCCTCGGCCTCCTGGACCTCCTTGAGCACCGCCTTCAGCCGATCTTCGAACTCGCCGCGGTACTTCGCGCCCGCGATTAAGGCGCCAAGGTCGAGGGAGATGAGGCGTTTGCCCTTGAGGCTCTCGGGCACGTCGCCAGAGGTGATGCGCTGGGCGAGCCCCTCGACAATCGCGGTC
>JANXYE010000296.1 GCA_025350285.1 Chloroflexota bacterium | reverse complement strand
CCGCGTCACCGCGCGATCGTCGTTGCTCAACTCCACCCGGCCGTAGATGGTCGTCGAGCGCTGACGGTCGGCGGAGACGATGACCAGCATCGCGCGCTGGTCGCGGAGCATTGCGTAGGTCTTCCCGCGCCCCTTCGTCGTGGTCGTCCAGATCTCATCGTCCAGGACGGCGAAGCCCACGTAGGCGGAGGCGACGCCGCCGTCCTTCGTCGGCCAGGCGATTGCGCCGCCGTAGGCGTGCACGATCTCGTGCGGCTCGTTGATGATCGCCCAGGCGTCCTCCGGGTCCTTGCTCACCCGCATGCGCGGCGCCGGCCGGGTTGGCGGGTCGCCCTGCTTCTCGGCAACCCACCGTTCGACCTCCGCGTCGCTGACCAGGTGGTCGTCGCTGATCACGCGCTGCTCGCTATCCACGGACGATCTTCTTGTGGCTGAAGGTGACGAACCCCTCCGGGTTGAGGCGGGCGACGAACTCGCGGCCGGGGCGGGCGTCGCGCACGCGCTGGGCGACCTGCTCCTCGCTCAGGCCGTCACGCCTGCCGACGGCCAACACGACGCGGACAAGCGACGGCAGGTCATCGACGAACTCCACGTTCCCGCGCACGGTTACGGCGCCGATGCCATCTCCGCCATCAAAGACGACCGATACCCGCGAGTCGCGGTCAAGTGCCGGGATAGCCTCATCGCCATCGATCAGGAGCAGATACGCGGCCCCATTGAGCACGGTGTGCTTCACGTATGTCCCGCCCGGGGATCCGTCCTCGGCCACCCAGGATAGTGTGCAGCCTTTCCCCGCGGTGATGAGCTCCCATGTTTCGGCCTCATCAAGCTGGTACGCATGAAGGTTCTCGACCGTAAAGACCTTCTCGCCGCGCGAGGCCAGTTCGCGCTTGCGTTGAACCCAGAGTTCGACCTCTTCTTCGGTCGCCTCTATCCGGCGTGCCGGCGCTGCTGACGTCACTCTCCACCTCTGTTGCTTGCGTTCGAAACCCCGAGAAGGGGCCGCGCGTTGTCGTACGACGGGTCCTAGTCCGGCCGAGCGCCGCGGCGGGCGCTCAATGGCGCCTCCACGCCCATGTAGTTCATCCCGAGGTTGCGGTAGTGCCGGTAGGTGATGAGCCCGTGCGCGGCGGCCTGGTGCGCATCCCGGAGCTTGCGCTCCAGGGGGCTGTCCATGCGGTTGCCGGTCGTCCCGGAGAGGTTGTGGACATTATCGGCCACCACACGCGCCGTTTGGGCGGCGTGGACGGTCGCGAGCCGGGCTGCGCGGAGGACTTCCCATGATGGGAGGGCGTTGCCTTCTGGGGGCAGAGCGCCAAGATCCGCCGCCAGTGCTTCCTGCGTCTGAAAGAGCCAGGCACGCGCGGCCTGAAGGGTCGCCTCCGCCTCTCCCAGGCGATACTGCACCTCCGGGATGTCGCGAAGGAGCGTGCCGCTGGACTGCCAGGGCGACTTCTGACCGGCCAGCTCGATGAACCCGTCGATCATCCCGCGGGCAACGCCGAGCGCGACCGCCGCCTTGTTGTAGTCCACCTGGGTCGCGTTCCGGTAGGTGCTGTTGTTGTAGGGCGGGAGCGGAGCGCGATAACTCCCGACGAGTCTGTTGGGGACGAAGACGTTGTTCGTCTGGATGTCGTGGCTACCGCTCCCCCGCATGCCGCCGGTGTTCCAGGTGTCGAGGATCTCGAACTCGCCCTTCGGCACGAGGAAGTTCAGCATGTCGGCGGCCGTTGGTTCGTAGCCGGCCGCCATCTCCTTCGAGCGGTCGTTCGGCGGGGTGACCCACGTCCACGTCGCGTTGTGCGAGCCGCTCCCAAAGCACGCCAGGTGCGAGACGGTCCAGCCACCTTCGACCTGCCGGGCATCGTAGTACGAACCCGGGCCGGGCGCGGCGGCACAGCAGATGACGACGCCCCAGTCGTCGTAGACCTCCTGGGCGCTTGCCGGGTCAAGGGTGCGCGACACGAGGCTATTGATTTCGGAGTTGATCTGGACGCACCACCCGACGGAGCCGTCGATCGCGGCGGCCGCCTCGACAGCTTTGATCTGGTCCACGGGCTCGAGGTTTTCACCTCCCAGTTCGGCCGCGAGCGCGATCCGGTAGATGCCCGCCTTCGTCAATTCGTCGGCGGCCCACTGCGGCAGGTGGCGTAACTGCTGGGCTTCGTCGCCAGCGGCCGTGAGTGCCTCACGGAGGTTGTTGATCCGCTGGACCACGGGGGTCTTGTGGAGCTCCGCCATGCGCTCCTTAATCTCTGCTCGGACCATGGTTCATCCCTTCCAGGGGCGGCGCGCAATCGCAGTCCCAGCGAGGGCGCGTGGCCCGATCGTCGGTCAGCCTGCGAGGCCCAACATTTTCCGGAACTGTTCGCGGGTCTCGCCGCGTTGGAACTCGAGCCGGACGCCGCTGTCGTTCGTGATGTACTGGGCGCCCTGCAGGCTCCCATCGGCGCCGAGGCTGGCGCCTTCGTGCGTGTAGCCATCTGCCACAAGCTTCTGAACCTCGTCTTCCATCCCGTCGCAGAAGACGCCGAGGTGGTGGATGCCGGTGTTCTCCCAGACTGTGCCCGGGACGGCTTCGAGAAGCTCGATATACACTGGGCCTTCGCGCGAGTAGACGAACTTGACCGATACCTGCTGCTCTTCGCCGCGGTAGCGCATCTTGACACTCGCCTCACGCGCTTCGGGGAAGGTGACGCCGAATCGTCGCGACATGTCGTTCATGCCTTCCGCCATGTCCTTGACGACGATGCCAATGTGGAAAAAGCCTGCGTAATCGATCAATGCGGTGCTCCTTGGGTAGCGGTGCGCAGCTCAGGAATCGGCGGTGACTAGCTGGGTGCTCACCGGTTCGAGGCGGTGGTTCGTGATCTCCCAGGCGTCGTTGCGTTTGACGAGATCGTCGTAGTAGGTCGCGAAAAGCGTCAACGTCGTCCCCGGGCGGTC
>JANXYE010000245.1 GCA_025350285.1 Chloroflexota bacterium | reverse complement strand
CGAAGCTCTGTGAACGGTTCGACGGTCGCGTGGTTCAATAGCATCCCGATACGCGCTGACCGCGACCCCCGCCATGCCTGGGCAAGCGCGACAGCGGGGATGATGGGCGCGTCCCGATGCCGCCTCGCGGTTTCCAAGATGGCGGCCAGCAGTTTGGGATTCTTTTCCACGGCGATCAGCGCGCCAGCATCAAGCGTCACCGTATAGCTCGCGACCGAGCGCGGAGATTTCCGCCTCGTCCAAAGGTCCAAACTCCGCTTCTACGGATCGAACGAACCGGCCAACGGCCTCGAGCGCAAGCCGTTGCTCCGCTGCTTCAAGCATCCAACGACTCAGGGTGATGCCCTGTTCTCGGGCGCTTTTGCGAGTCGATGCCGCGACCTGGGCCGGGAGCGAGATAGCTACCTTTGCGACTGCCATGGGCCGATACTACCAGAGTATGAATGGCCTGGGAACAGACTTTGTCTCTCACCCGTTCACCCAGCGCGGAGGGCGCTTCTCCAGGAAGCTCCGCATTCCTTCCTGAGCGTCGGCCGTTTGGCTTGCGCCCGCCATCACTTCGACGGCGTAGGCGTAGGCCTTCGGCTGGTCCAGGTCCACCTGGGCGTAGAAGCCGCGCTTACCAAGGCCTTTCGACATCGGGCTCCCGCGCGTGGCCCGACGGAGGAGGTCCAGCGTCTCAGCTTCGAGGTCCGCCAACGGCACGACGCGGTTGACCAGGCCCCAGTCGGCCGCCGTGGCCGCGTCGATCACGTCGCCGGTCAGGGCCATCTCGAGCGCGCGTTTGCGGCCGACGTTCCGGCTCAGGGCGACTACCGGCGTGTGGCAGAACCACCCTCCCTTGCCGCCCGGCGTCGCGAAGCCCGCTGTGTCTGCCGCAACGGCCAGGTCGCAGGTGGCGACGAGCTGGCAGCCGGCCGCCGTGGCCAGCCCATGCACTCGCGCGATCACCACCTGCGGGATCTCCTGGATCGTGTCCATCATCTCGGTGCATTGGAATAGCAGCTTCCGCATCGCGGGGAGGTTCGCGCCCGCCATGTCGGCGAAGTCGTGCCCGGCGCTGAAGACGGGACCGTTGCCTGCGACGATGACCCCGAGCGCGTCGCTCTCGCCCGCCTCGGAAAACGCGCGGGTCAGTTCGACCATGTGCGCGAACGAAAGCGCGTTGCGCCGATCAGGCCGGTTCATCGTGATCGTCGTGTAGTCGCCGTCTCGCGAAACCATGATCTGGTCGTAGCCCATGATGCACCTCCAGCGGCGATCTTAACGACCGCTGCCCGGGAGCGTCAGGCCTGCTCCTCGACCCGGCCGGGTTCGTCTCCATCGTACACCGCGTGAAGGAGGCCAGGGTCGCTGGCGAAGTACACTTCGCAGGCCCGGCGCGTGGCCGCTGGTTCCAGCACCGGCGCCCGTTTCACGAACGCCGCCTCTTCGATGATGAGTTGCAGCACATCGCGCGGGTGACAGCTTCGCGAAAGACCGCCGCTCGCGCGGTGCACCATCTCGACAGCCACATCGATGCCCCCGGGGGCGATGGCCACGTTCATCGCGTCGGCGAAGCGCCGGAAAATCTCGGCCATTTGCGGCGGCGAGGGCTCCGGGATGCGGATCTTGTAGGGAATTCGCCGTAAGTGTGCCTCTTCGAGCATCGATTTTGGCTCGAGGTTCGTGCTGAAACAGATGGTCGAGCGGAATGGGAACGTAATGCGCTCGCCCGTGACGAGCGTCATCGTGTCTTCGCCCCGTTCGAGAGATGCGATCCAGCGGTTCAGGAGGGCGTGCGGCGAAACCTGCTGGCGCCCGAAGTCGTCGATCGCCAGGAGCCCGCCGTGCGCCTTAAGGTGCGGTGGGGCCTGGTGGTAACCGACCGCGGCGTCGTAGGCGAGGTCCAGGTCTTCATGCCGCAGTTCGCCGCCTACGAACACGAACGGCCGCCGGATCCGCACCCAGCGCTTATCGACCGTTGTGCTGGTTTCGTTGGCATCGTCCCCTTCGACGGCGACATGCACGAGTTCGTCGTACAGCTTGATCACGTGGCCGCTGACGAACACGCAGTAGGGCAGCAGGGTGACGCCGTAAATCGCTTCGCTACAGAGTTCGAGGATCGTGGTCTTTCCGTTTCCGGGGGCGCCCCAGAGCATCGCCGGCCGGCCCGAGGTGAGGGCGAGGCAGACCTTCGCCACGACATCTCGTGCCAGTACGAGTTGCTGCAGGGCGCGAGCCAGGCGGACAGGGTCCGGTGCTCCAACCCCTGAGTCGTACTCGAGCACGGTGAAGTAGTCCTGGATTGGGACGGGCACCGGGCCAACGTAGCGGCCACGCGTGAAGGCGTGCTCGGCTTCTCGCATGCCGAGGTCCGTCAGGCGGTACTGCCACTCAGACTCGAGCCGTCCCGAAGCGGCGGTGGTTTCGACCCAACGCTGGCGCTTCAAGTCTTCCAGGCCAGCCCGGACGATGCCGGGCGGGATACGCATCGCCTGGGCGATGCCCCCGGGCGTTGGGTTTGCGATCCGGTAGAGGGTCTTGAGGATAAGGTCTTCCGTGAACCGATCGGGCAGCCCAAGGTCCTGGCCGGCTTGAGGCGCTGGCGGAAGGCTCGGCAACGCTCGAAGCGGCGGCTGCGCTGGCCGCTGTACCGGCTCCGGCCGCTCCTGGTACTCGTCGGCATAGGCGAGGTTCCCGGAGGACGCGTATGCTGACTCCATATGCCCTTCCCGTCCGTGTCTCCGGCTCGCTCGCCGGTGAGCAATGAGCTTCCGTTAGTGCATTCGACGCGAACGGTCGTCCCGGCCAGCCTCCCGGCGGCAACGAGGAAGCCAATCGCGTGACAAAGCGGCGCGGACCAGCTGCTTTAGAGAGCGAAGGCTTTCACGGTCTGTATGTACCGTTCGAAGCCACCCTCCGCAACCACCGGGAAGAGGACAGCCTTATCGATGCCCAGACGGAGGAGCTTCTGGACCTGGTCCCGGCACTCGGGCACAGATCCGATGGCCGCGTGGGCCGAAACCATGTCGTCGTCGATGGCGTCGGCGGCGCCCGCGCGGTCCCCGTCCCGCCAGCGACGGGTGACTTCGTCCACCTGGGCGCCGTAGCCATCCTGGCTGAACACCTTCTGGTAGACAGGCGTCAGGCAGTAGCTCAGAAGTTCGCGGCGGACCGCCCCGGCCACGTCCGCGCCGGCGTCGCTGATGCCCGCGCGCAGGCAGGTCCAGATCTCGATGTCCGAACGCGAGCGCCCTGACCTGGCCAGGCCGCGCCCGATGACCTCGATCGCCCGCGCCGCGTACTGGGGAGTCGGGAAGTTGAGGATGACCCCGTCGGCGACTTCGCCGGCCAACTCCAGCATCCCTTCGTTCAGAGCCGCCAGGAAGATCCTCGTCGGGTACTTCGAAGCCCGCATGGAAGCGCCCTTGATGCTAAAGACGCCCTCCGCTTTGACGCGCTCGCCGGCGAGAAACTTCCGTACGAGTTCCACGTACGCTCGGGTCGTGGCCAGGGGGTGCTCGAACGGGAGACCATGCCAGCCGTTGATGATCGCCGGGGTGCTCGTCCCCAGACCGAGCGTGAAGCGGCCCTCCGAAATGTCCTGGATCGAACTCGTCGTCATCGCCATCAGGTGGGGGTCGCGCGCATAGAGCGGGATGATCCCGGTCGCGAGCTTGATGGTGCTTGTCGCCGTGGCCGCGGCCGCGAGCACGGTTACCGCGTCCGGCCCCGAAACTTCGGTGACGAGCGCCGTTTCGTACCCCAAGGCCTCCGCCTCGCGGGCGATGTGGACATGCTGGGCGATGGTTGTGCCGGACATCAGGACGCCAGAAAACACCACGGGGCACCTCGAAAAGGGTCGGAGCGTAGCGGCCAGCATAGCGGACGCCGGCACTACCCGGCGCGCCCGCGGTCTCCGCGGGTGAGGTGCGCCAGCACCTCGGCCATGACTTCGCTGTGAAGCAGGCGCCCGCGCGGCGTGAGGCGCATCCGCTCCGGCGTCCGCTCCAGGAGGCCCCCGGCGGTACACCGCTGAAGCGGCTCGCGGGCCACGGCATCGAGAGAAGTCCCGAACCGCCGCTCGAACGCGTTGAGTTCGAAGCCAGTGGTCAGCCGCAAGGCAGTCGCCAGCCAGTCGAACATCGCCGTGGTGCCCGAGGGCATGTATGCCTCCGCGACGGCTGGACGAAGACGCCCCGCCACCTCGGTCAGGCCGGTGCCCGCCGTGGCGGCGATGTACGCCCGTGGGTGGGCGACGTTTTGGTAACGTTGGCCGCCGAGGTACCCGTGCGCGCCCGCTCCGATAGCGAGGTACTCCGCGTCCGTCCAGTATGCGGAGTTGTGACGGGACTCATGGCCCGGCCTTGCCCAGTTCGAGATCTCGTAGTGCTCGTATCCGGCGGTTTCGAGCGTTTGCTCCGCCAATTCGTACATCTCCGCGACCGCGTCCGGGTCCAGCGGGACTACCGTGCCCGCGGCGACCTCGCGGGCGAGCGGCGTCCCCTCTTCCACGGTCAGGCCGTAGCAGGAGATGTGATCGGGGATCAATTCGATAGCCCGCCTGAGCGACGCGAGCCACGTCGCTTCAGCTTGTCCAGGCAGCCCGTAGATGAGGTCGAGCCCGACGCTGGCGATGCCCGCTTCCCGCGCCAGCGCGACTGACGCCGCCGTCGCCTGGGGAGAATGGATACGGTCGAGGAAGCTCAGTTCGTCCGCGTCGAAGCTCTGCGCGCCGAACGAAACGCGGTTCACACCCGCCGCTCGCAGCTCTTGGAGATACGCCAGCGTCGTGGTCCCCGGGTTCGCCTCCAGCGAGACCTCCGCCCCTGATTTGACCTGCGCCAGATGTCCCACGGCTGCTACAATCTCGCCGATCCACTCGGCCGCGAACTCGCCGGGCGTCCCGCCGCCAAAGCTGATGCTCGTCACGAGCCGCCCGCGGAGCACGTCGCGCCAGCCCTCCATCTCGCGGAGCA
>JANXYE010000228.1 GCA_025350285.1 Chloroflexota bacterium | reverse complement strand
TTTCTCCTCCATACCTTCGCCAGCCGCTTCGCACTCGTCCAGGCACCGGAGACGGTCACCGCCTTCAAAGCCCACTGGGCTGAGCTGAAGCCCGAGCAGGTTGCCGGCTCTGGGCCATTCGTCTACAGCGGTGAACGAGACGGCGCCCTCCGGTTTGCCGCACAACGCACCGGCCACCGCCCGCCGCTGCTCGATGCGCTTGCCGTCATCCCGCCTTTCGACCCGGTTCGCGCATACCTGGACGGCAGGGCGACACAGGTCATCACGCGCGATCGTCGTGACGCGGCCACGCTTACCGCCGTCGGGTCCGCCGCCACCCTCGGCTTCGAAGAGCAGCCCGTGGTCCTCGGCTGCTTCGCCGGAGCGCCGCCCTGGGAGGACGAGCGCCTGCGGCGGGCGCTCTCCGGGGCGCTCAATCGGCAGACGCTGGCGCAACGTCTCTTCGGCGGTCGTGCGGCGCCCGCCGGGCCACTCGCCCCGGTCTTCGGCGAGTTCGCGGCCAAACCCGAACGCCTGGCTGCCTCCCCGGGCTTCCGCTCGGATGTCGATGAAGACCGGCGGGAGGCCCGCGCGCTCTGGACGGCGGCCGGTGGACCGGCGCTCGGGACGGTCACGATCGACTTCCCGAGCGTCTTCGACCCGCTCTATAGCGCCAGTTCGGTCGTCGTCCAAATGCTGAACGAGGCCCTCGGCACGGCCCAGTTCCGCGCGGCCGTTGAGACCTACACGACGATTTCGAAGAAGGCCGCGGCCCATGCCTACGGCGCGGGTTCCCCAGCTCTCTGGCTCGGCTGGGGGCCGGCCTTCGTGGAACCTGATCCCTCCCGCTGGCTCATCGAGACCTACTCTGCCCGGCGCGGCAATGGATTCGCGACAACCGGGTTCAGAGAGGCGCGCCTCGATGACGACCTCGACGCGCTCGCCGCTGAGTTTAGGCTCGATGAACGGCGCAAGCTAGTCGCGGGTATCTCAGACCGGCTCCTGAATGCGGCCGGGGGCGGCATTCTCAACCTGCTCGTGCAGCGCAGCGAAGTGTTCTCCCAGCCGGGCTGGTCCATCCCCCCGCCAACCCCATGGGCCACGCAGCATTTGGGCGCGGTAATCGCCCACGCCTGAGCCGAGACCTGCCGCGAAATCGATGGCTCGGTCACCAGTCATTGACACAGCTAGCGGCCTCCGTATACTCCCCCAATCCGGTCTCACCCTTGCGACGTACAAAGTGCAGGGGCTAACGCCCCGGAAACACAGGGGGGAAGCTTTTCATATGAGCCAGGACAACTACTGGTCGCGCCGGATACGCTCCGGCGCCATCTCTCGCCGCCGCTTCGTCGGTGGCGCGGCCGCTACGGGCGTAGGCGCGGCCGCTCTCGGCCTCGTCGGCTGTGGAGACGATGACACAACGAAGACGGCGACAGCCGCCGCAACCACGGCCGCCGCCAGCGCAGGCGCGAGCAGCGCCGCTACCACCGCCGCGAGCCCAAGCGCCGCGCCGGCCGGGCAGGCCCAGAAGGGCGGCACCGCCCGCTTCACGAGCGCCAACAACACCTGGGACTCGTTCGACGTCGATCGCAGCCGCTTCTCGCCCGTCGCCTGGCTTTTCGGCTACACCAACCTGGGCATCACCCAGTGGAAGAGCTTCACCAATGCTGAGCTGGAAGGTGGCATGGCCCAGAGCTGGGAGCAGCCGGACAACAGCACCGTCACCTTCAAGCTCCGGCCGAACGTCTTCTGGCACAACAAGCCGCCGGTCAACGGCCGCGCCTCTACCGCGGACGACCTCGTTCAGTTCATCAAGCGGAACGTCGCCGGCAAAACCCTGGATGGCGCCGATGACAGCAACTTCTACCGCAAGTCTGCCTACCAAAACGTGGCTAGCGTCACCAACCCGGATGCCAACACCGTCACGGTCAAGTTCACGAAGCCGGACCCATTCTTCCTGACCACCCTCGCCGGCTCGTATTCGAAAGTGCAGGCTCCCGAGGCGATCAAAGCCTTCGAAAAGGATTACGCGAACCTGAAGGCCGAGACGGTCATCGGTACTGGCGCGTTCGTGCTCAAGGAGTTCGCCGCCGAAGGCAAGTCCAGTTGGGTGCGCCACGACAAGTTCCATGCCCAGGTCAACTTTGACGGGATCCAGTGGTTCCCGCTCTTCACCGACCAGGCCGCCCAGCAAGCGGCCTTCGAGCAGAGGCAGCTCGACCAGTTCTACCCGACCCAAAACACGGTGATCGAAGACCTCCTGAAGCGCTTCAGCGGGAAGATTTACGAGAACAAGGTGTTCTCTGGGAACCCACAGGCGGGCACCTACTACGGCGGTGCGGCGCCCTGGAACAACCCCAACCTG